>JBILCM010000034.1:0-24920 GCA_044353165.1 Paenibacillus sp. | reverse complement strand
TGAGCATCGGTTCGGCGATTCATTTTGCCGCTAGTGCACAATTGGCGGCAGCGGTGCCCAACTTTATGATCATGGAATACTGGATCGGCGAAAATCCGCTGGGCAGTGTCATCCTCAACAAGCCTTTCGAGGCGAGCAACGGCGTGTTGGCGGTGCCTCATGGACCAGGTTTAGGGATTGAGATTAACGAAGAAGCGTTGCTCAAGCACGCCGTAGCTCGAGCATAATACATATATGATTTCTAGAGATAGGAGTGAGGAACTTTGTTGTTGTCTGGCAAGAAAGCTTTGATTACCGGTGCGGCAGGAAGTCTTGGAGAAGCGATGTCCGTTCGGTTCGCGGAGGAAGGCTGCGACGTCATTGTGGTAGATATGAATCAACACCATGTCGATGCATTAGCGGATCGGTTGAAACAGCAAGGTTATGCAGCACGAAGCTTTGCGCTAGATGTAACGGATGAGCAAGCGGTCAGCGCGTTGTTCGATGAGGTCGATCGATTGGATGTGCTGGTGAATAATGTCGGTGTCACGAGATACGGCTTTGTTCAAGATATGACGCTCCAAGAGTGGAATTTTACGCTGAATGCGAACTTGACGTCCGTGTTTCTATGCAGCAAATACGCGTTTCCTCTGTTACAGCAGTCCGCATCGCCTGCGATCATCAATATGTCATCCATTAATGCTTTCAGTATGAATCCCGGCTTACCTGTGTACGCTGCAACGAAGAACGCCATCATCGCGCTGACCAAACAATTAGCCATCGAAGGGGCAGCACATCGCATCCGTGCGAACTGTATTTCCCCTGGCAAGACGGTCAGTGAAGCAGAGCAAAAAGAGCAAGAAGGGAACCCTGATCACGACATCGACCGAGATTGTTACCCGTTCGGTCGCTTCGGTTATCCTGTTGAAGTGGCGAATGCGGCTGTATTCCTAGCATCGGACCTCGCTAGTTTTGTGAATGGCAACAATCTCGTCGTGGATGGGGGGATGTCACTGCAAGCGGTGAGCGGTGTCGTTCGGCCAGATTTGCGTGAAAGATGGAAACCCGGCGTGTATCGACTGTTATATGAGGAGTAATGAACGATGAGTCGCTATCAGATTTCTTGGGTTGCATGGGAAGGCGAGCGAATTTGTCGTCTCCGTGATCTTGAGACGAATACCGAGGTGGATGTGGCACCCCATTTTGGCATGAATCTCATTCGTTACTCCTTCATGGGGAAGGATGTCATTCTGCAACCGCCCTCCATGGCGATGCTGCGTGAGAAGCCATTCCGATACGGCATCCCTATACTCAGCCCGCCAGGGTTAACAAGTTATGGTAGATTCACATATCGAGGGCAATGTTATCAATTACCGATTACGGTTGGAGAACATAACGTTCATGGAGAAATAGGCACTTTGCCATGGCAAGTCAGGGATTTTGGGATCGACGACTTGCGAGGAGCATTCCTGCAAGCCAGTTATTCGTATCGGAACGATCCACAGCGGTATGCGTATTTCCCTTTCGACTTGGAATACAATGTCAGCTACCGTGTGGGTGAAGGGAAAGTTTCACTCGAAGGCACTGTGCGTAATCTGGGGAATCATGATGCCCCGTTCTCTTTAGGGTATCATCCTTATTTTGTCTGTGATCGAGAACATACAACGTTGCAAATGCCTGCACGGGCTCAATGGAACTTGGAACGTGCAGATGCCATCATCCAAGATACACCTCTTTCAGCGGCCTTCCGTCAAGGTATGAAACTTGCTGAGGTCACGGGCAATCTGCATGTCTTTCAATGTGCAGAACTGGGATCGGAGCGAAATACGGCATACCCTTGCACACTCGAGGATACCAAGAACAACCGACGCATTCGATATCATGTGCTTGAACCGTTCTCGATAATTGTATTTTTCGAACCCTCATGGGGAGAAGCTATTTCACTTGAGCCGTATTCATGTATTCCAGATGCTCTGAACCCATATATGCGTGAGCGTGAGACCGGGATGCTGGAGTTGGCTCCCGGGGAAGCAAGACGGTTCGGCTGGCACATTGAAGTAGACCATACATTATACAAAAAGGGAGTCGATTGAACATGAAAGTGACCCGCATTGAAGTGTACATCGTTAAAATTCCGCCAAACCAGGTGCCACCCAAGGAAGACAAGCGTTTTATTACACAAGATTATTTTGTCAGTACCATCAATCCACGTTCCTGTGTGTATTCTGTGAATTCAGAGACCGTGTTCGTGAAGTTGACGACGGATGAAGGGATCATCGGTTGGGGAGAAATTCTGGCGCCGACGAATCCAGAAGTCGTGGCGACGATCTTGCAACATCATCTAGCACCGATGATTCTTGGCGAGAACCCGATGCAGAATCAAGTGTTGTGGGATCGTATGCTCAATACGTTACGTGAGCGGGGGTATACGGGCGGGTATCTGGTCGATGCATTGAGCGGGATCGACATCGCCTTGTGGGATGTGAAAGGGAAAGCGTTAGGCCTTCCCGTCTATATGTTGCTCGGCGGGAAATACCGCGACACGTTGCGTTGTTATTGTTCGAGTGTGCCGGGAGCGGATGTAGCGCAACGATTGGAAAGCGTCGTTCGGCTGAAGGAAGCAGGTTTTGACGCGATCAAATTCCACACTTTCGGGAAGGGAAAGACAGCAGATTTAGAAGCGCTCTATGCGATTCGTAACACGTACGATGCAAGTCAGATGGATGTGATGTTAGATGCTCATGGCAAATACACACATAGCGAAGCATATACGGTAGGTCGCGCTTTAGGGGATCTCGATGCGCTCTTCTTCGAGACGCCGATCACGTTCGAGGATATGGTGGGACATCGTAAGCTGGCTGATGCGATCGACACGGCGGTTGCGGTAGGCGAACCCTTGCGCACCATCTATACGTTCAAAGATTGGATTTCATCCGGTGCGGTTGAAGTCGTGCAACCGGATATCGGCCGCAACGGGATTACGGAGATGATGCGCATCGGTCATCTAGCAGAAGCGCATCATCTAACGTTCGCGCCGCATCTGAGTACGCATCAAGCGATCGGCCATGCGGCATCGATCCATGTGTCGGCTGCGCTCTCGAATTTCCTCATCTACGAATATCAACCGCGTGCGTTAGAAGAGAGCGCTTGGTATACGAATGCCTCGTTCCGATTGGAGAAGGGGCAGATGACTGTGCCGAATGAACCAGGTTTAGGTGTGGAGATCGATGAGGCTGCCATGCGTAAGGTGGTCACGACGTATCTAGAGATCAAATCGTAATCAAGCAGTACAAGTATGTGAATTGGCGTTATCACTGAATCAGAGAAAGTCCTCATGGGGGCTTTCTTTTTTTGTTAGAAGTAAAAAATGCGAAATATTTTGGAGTAAATCCCAAAAATATATGGCTTATTGAACGGTTCAACATGATGTAATAATAAAACATACAAAGAAAATGATTGAGACGCGAAATGAGGATAAGGGATGAACACAGGAAACAATCTGTTATTTTGGATCCGGAAATATTATGTATTATACTTGTTGCTTTTACCAGGTTTATTGTATTTTGCAGTTTTTAAGTATATCCCTATGATTGGCATCATTATATCGTTCCAAGATTATAACTTGTTGCTCGGTGTGTTTGATAGTCCTTGGGTCGGGCTTCAAAACTTTTATGATTTTATTACGGGTGTATATTTCTGGGACATCATGGAGAACACAATTGCCATTTCATTATATAAAATCTTTTTTGGTTTTCTGACGCCGGTCTTACTCGCATTAATGCTTAACGAAGTGAGAGTGGAATGGTACAAACGCAGTGTGCAGACGATCACCTATTTACCTCATTTCATCTCCTGGGTCATCGCCTATGGATTGATGGTGGCTTTGTTTGCGCCAGGCGATGGTTTGGTGAATCAAATCATGAAGAGTTATGGGCTCTCGCCGATTTCATTCCTGACCGAAGTCGATTGGATCAGACCGCTGATCGTTCTCTCGGATATATGGAAAGATACAGGATTCGGAGCGATTATTTATTTGGCTGCATTGTCTGGCATTGACCCTAGCTTGTATGAAGCTGCCAAAATTGACGGCGCCTCCAAGTGGCGTCAAACATGGCATGTAACATTACCTGGTATTCGCAATACGATGATCATCCTGCTCATCATCCAGATCAGCCGCATCCTCGATGCGGGATTTGACCAGATCTTCATGATGGTGAATGTGTTTAACCAAGAAAAGGGAGACATCATTGACACGTGGGTGTATCGAGTGGGGTTAGAGCGTATGGAAATTGGCTTGGCCACAGCTGTCGGGCTTTTCAAATCGGTCGTCGGCTTTGTATTGGTGATTGGTGCGAATAAATTAGCAAAGAAATTTGATGGTCAAGTATGGTAGCGGAGGAAAGTCTATATGGTGATTCAATCTAGAGAAGAACGTATCATTCAAGTCGTCATTTATATTTCATTGTTCATATTTTCCCTCATCTGTTTATTTCCTTTTCTTTACGTCGTTAGCATTTCGTTCACAAGCCCAGAAGAAGTTTTGCGCAGAAATATTGTATTCATTCCTCAAGAGGTTACCTTCTCGGCATACAAAACGGTGCTTAATGGTTACGGGTTAGGCAATGCTTATGAAGTTACATTGTTTCGCACCATTGTAGGCACTTTATTAAACTTAGTGTTCACCATTGCGATGGCTTATGCATTATCCAAGAAATACTTGCCGGGACGCTCACCGATTTTGTTATTTGTTGTATTTACGATGTTATTTAGCGGGGGGTTAATTCCGTCATTCATTCTGATTAAGTGGCTGGGGTTATTGAATAGTATGTGGGTCTATGTGATTCCGCCTCTGATTAGTGCATTCAATTTAATTATAGTAAAAGCGTTCTTCGAGAATATTCCGCAAGAGATAGAAGATTCTGCCAAAGTAGATGGAGCAGGCGACATTCTGGTCTTAATGAAAATTATTATGCCCTTGTCAAAACCGATCATCGCGACCATTGGTTTGTTCTATGCCGTATTTCATTGGAATTCATATTTTGATGGTGTGATGTTTGTGGATGATCCGGATTTGTATCCATTGCAGGTGGTTCTTCGGAACATCCTAATCAATTTTGAATCACCGTCGCAAGATGCGCTTAATGATCTGGATCGACCCGCCAGTGTTATATCAATTCAGATGGCAGCTGTCATGATGTCCACATTACCTATACTTGCTGTCTACCCATTTATTCAGAAACATTTCACTAAAGGTGTTCTGCTTGGCTCGATCAAAGGTTAATCACTTGAGTCTGGTATCAAGGCATCTGCCTGATATATAAATTACACAGGAGGGTACATGATGAAGAAATCAATATTGGTGTGGATGTTGATCTTGGCGCTACTCATCACAGCATGTTCTGGAGCGCAAGAAGCAGCAGAACCATCATCAGAAGAGAGTAGCGTAGTTTCAGCTGAAGTGGAGCAAGCAGAAGCTGACAAGAAAGCTGCCGAAGAAGCTGCTGCTCAAGCACAGGCAGAGTTGGATGCAGCGAAAGCTGCAGAGGAACAAGCGAAAGCAGATGCGCAGAAAGCTGCTGAAGACAAGGCAGAAGCAGAACGGTTGTTAGCTGAAGCGAAGACTGAAGAAGAAAAGATGAAAGCAGAGCAATTGTTAGCGGACAAAATTGCCGCAGAGCAAGCAGCTTCCTCAGCCGTAAAGCAAGCACAACAAGAGAAGGCAGCCGCCGAGAAAGCAGCCGCAGACAAGGCAGCTGCACAGAAAGCTGCAGCAGATAAAGCGGCAGCTGAGAAAGCAGCCGCAAAGAAACCAAGTAACAGTAATAATTCAACGGAATCGAATCCCTTTGCCAAAAAAATAACGCTTAAGCTTTATAACGCCGGTGCCTTTAATCCAAGCTATCTTCCTCCTGCCAAAAGAGAAGATGACCCGCTGCGGTTGAAACTTGAAGAAGCAGTGAATATCAATTTGGAGATGAGCATCCCGCCAAGGGACCAAATATTAACTAAACTGAATGCTTCAATCGCATCTGGCAATATTCCGGATTTAATTTTCTTTACCGATCGTGCGACTGCCATTCAGTATTATCAAGATGGTATCCTTGCAAATTTATCCGATTACTTCGACAAGTACCCGAAATTGAAAGCAAGATTCAAGGCGAGTGATTGGGATGCTCTCAAATACAAAGGTGATTTGATCGGTACTCCTGGTTATGAACTGGTCAGCGGAATCAATGGGTGGTGGATTCGCAAAGATTGGCTTACAAGTTTGAATCTGAATGTTCCCAAAACGACGACAGAATTACTTGAAGTCATGAAAGCTTTCACATTCAATGATCCAGACAAGAACGGAAAAAATGACACCTACGGTTTTGTAGCGGGTGTCGGTAAAGATGGAGCTTTGATCAATTGGGATAAAGTATTCTGGTTATTCGGAGCGGCGCCAGGGATTGTGGATCAGATTGACGGTAAAATCGTTTACGGAGATACAAATGATCGCACCAAAGCTGCTTTAGAATTTATTAAAAAAATGATCGATGCGGGTGTAGTAGATCCGGATTGGGTCACGATTAATGATTCTGCAAAACTGAATCAAAAATTGTATCAAGGGAAAGTTGGCATAATCGTTAATGACTGGAGACGCATGGAGCCTGCCGGCCAAGCAAGCATGAAGGAAATTGGAGGAATGGTTCCGCAATGGGAAACAATCCCTCCGGTGAAGGGTCCATTCGGCGATCAAATTCTTGATTTAGAAGCTTCACAAAATAATCTGTGGGCTGTCACGTCACCCAATGCGAAAGATCCGGAAAAAATGGATCGCATATTTAGATTTTTGGAGTATTGGTATGCTAACGACGAATCGTACCCTTATTATGCGTATGGTATCAAAGGTGTACATTGGGATATGGTAGATGGAAAAATCAAAAAATTCGTACTCGATAAAGATACAACGGAAAAAAATTTATGGGCGAGCAACTATTGGATGCCTAGAAAATCAACTGACGGATTGTACTTTAATTTTCAAAATCCCAAAACATCAGAATTCCATAAAATTAATTTGACGTATGTGAAAACGAATAAAATCAATCCTTTTGTCGTTCCAGATCCGAATGATCGTTTTATTGCTGATCGCAAAAAATATGTTAACGAAATGATCTTGAAGTTCATGACAGGCAAAGAGGCGTTATCCGCTTGGAATCAATATATTGAAACTTTGAACACTACATTTAATTACAAAGAATATAAGGCATTCACAGAAAAATCATTGCGAGATAACAAAATCATAAAGTAAACAAGAGTGAAGTTAAATAAAAATGGACCGGTGATATCAGCCGGTTCATTTTTATACATGCGGACGACAAGAACATGCTAGAATGAGAAAAAATAAAGGGACCGGAACCTTATGAAATTTGAAATCAGCAAATTTTCGATAAAGATTTTTCTGATCACTTTTTTCATCGTTTTCCTTAGTTTGATGGGATTCGTGTACTTGGCTTACACCTACATGAAGGATGAAGTAGGGAAGAATGTGGAGATTTACACGGAGCAATTAATCACCAAGGTCGATCAATATTTACAACTGAGTCACGTGTCATTGCAGACGATTATCGTTTCTATTGAAAAAAGCTACTTATCTGTAGGTGATGATGCCGAAAAATTTAAGAAACAACTCGCTCAACTTTATGATTTAAATATTGAATATGTGAATAATGTGTATACGATTTATGAAGACCTTTCTATCACTAGCGGCAACATCTTGTACAACGTATTTAATGAACCGATCCTCGAGCGGGAGGATTTCATTGAGAAAGCGCGGGAAAACCCGTTCTTAATTATGATTCATGGACCGTATCGCTCCAAGTATTCGGATTGGACCGTTACCATGTTCAAATGGGTACAAGGCTCGAATCCTCCTGTGGTGGCGGCACTGGATTTGGATTTAAATAAAATTGCGGAATCCTTATTGAAACTCAATCAAGATGATGTCATGGACATCTATATTCTCACTTCAACAGGTGAGGTCGTTGCGAGCAACTCAGGTATTGCTGTAAACACGTTCAAGGATTTATCACATGTGAAACTTCAATCAGAAAAATTCGGTTGGTACATAGCAGTAGAAAACAATGATCTCTTATTAGAAAAATCATTGTCTAAAATTCAATGGGTTTACTTTGTGTTAATTGGTGTTTCGATCCTACTGAGCATCTTAACAGCTGCTGTCACAAGCCGGTATATTCGTATCCCGCTTCGCTACCTCACGCATAAGATCAATTTAGTGAGGGAAGGAGATCTTCGGATCCGAGTTGGCATGAAACGAAAAGATGAATTTGGGATATTATCCGAAACGTTCGATGACATGATTGGTCGGGTTGCACAATTGCTCGATGATGCGAAGGAAGCAAGTGACCTCAGGAGAAGGTTAGAATTGCAAGTGCTTCAAGCACAGATTAATCCTCATTTCTTATATAACACCTTAGGGTCAATTAGCAACGTTGTAAGCTTGGGGAAATACGATAAAGTTGACCCCATCATTTCGTCTTTAATTAGAATCCTAGAGTATGGCATCTCCGATATGAACAAGAACGTAACACTCACAGAGGAGTTAGGTCATCTTCATGATTATATTACGATCCAGAATATCCGTTACAACCAGAATTTCAAAGTGTATGAATTCATTGAACCAAAATTATACACTATGCTAGTATTTCGCATGTTGCTGCAACCTATTGTAGAAAACAGTATTTTCCATGGATATCGCGGTGGTCGGATCAGCGGAGAAATTCATATCCATGCGGTTACGGAAGATGCCGATGCGGTGGTTGATATTATTGATTTTGGCCGAGGGATGCATCCAGAACAAGTTCAGAACGTGCTCAATTCGGAATCCGAACACGGCAGGAATCGTCCCAAGATTGGATTGTTTAATATTCACCAACGCATTCAAATTTTGCATGGGAAACCGTATGGACTTCACATCATCACGAGTCCAGCGGAGGGGACCGTTGTGCGAATGAAACTTCCTCTTAAACTTCAAGAAAGAATTGAGTCGAAGACATGAAAAAATATACGTGTATGATCGTTGATGATGAGGCGTTGTTCTTAGAACGGTTAGAAAAATTTTTTCAGCAGCACAGTGATGAATTTGAACTCATAGGCAAAGCTTTCAATGGGAAAGAAGCCATCCAACTGGCGATGACTTACAAACCGCAAATCATTATTACAGATGTTTTGATGCCGGAGATGAACGGGATTGAGATGATCCGGTTGTTGAAAGATCAACATCCAAGTGCCCATTATGTTATTTTTTCAGCGTTCTCAGATTTTCAATATGCCAAGGACGCCATCCAACTCGATGTTTGCGATTATTTGGTGAAAGTGCCCTTGAACGAAGGTGAGTTGTATGGAGCACTTTCTGTTATTGCGAATAAAATTTATAATAAAGAATTGAAAGAATCAGAAGTTAAAAAACTGATGCGGTCCAGGCTAGAACATAAATATCGTCTAAGAAGGCAACTGTTTAATGAATTTTTCAATGGAGACATTTCATTCCAGCAACTTCGAACGTATTCGGATGAAATGGATGTGAACTGGAAGGAGGAAAGTTATTGTTGCTTCATTGTTTTGTTTGATCATTATAATGATTTTGCCAAATCCCTTTCCCAACCGGATCAATGGATCATCAAATACGGTATCGTGAATGTCATTGAAGAAACGATTCTTAACGAAGGCACGGGTTTTGCAATGGATTTCCATAAGAATCAGTTTGTTGGATTTATGTCGTGGCCCTACATGAGAAATTCCAATGCGTTTAACAACCGATGTTTGACAATGGGGCGACAGATCATCACCAATATTAAAAGTTACATTAAACAATCAGTCTCCATCTGTATGACTGAAGTGTTCTTTGGCTGGGAAAATATTCGTGAATCCTACTCGCAAGCGATGGATGTATCGCAAGATTTGTATTATCAAGATGATAGGAATGTAGTGACGCGCATGATGCAAAGGAAATACTCAGCGGAGAACGATGTCATCGCCCAAAACAAGTGGAATGAGTGGTTGCAATGTTTACATCAAGAGCCAGAAGACACAACGAGAAACCAATTCATGTCTTTCTCACAATGGGTAGTAAAAAACCCGGTAACACCGCTATGGATGAATAAAAGCATGGCCTATGGGATTGAGTATGTACGAGGGTTGTTGAATCAACCACCTGTTGACGATCGTGAGAAGGAAACCATACCCTATCTGCAATTCAGGAAACAGACCGAATACATGATTCAATTGTTGGATCATAGAGGGAATGCAACCCATGATGCGCGATCGGAAATTGAAAGAGCCAAGAAATATATACAGAAGCGTATTACTGAGAAAATTACATTAAAAGAAGTCGCGAATGAAGTGAATTTATCGCCAGCTTACTTTAGTGGCGTGTTTAAAAAAGAAACCAATGAAAGTTTCACAGAGTACGTGAACCGTCTGAAGATGGAGAGAGCGCAAAGGATGTTATCTACGAAAGAATATTCAAATATTGAACTGAGCGATATGCTTGGAATCAACAATGAACGTTATTTTGCAACGTTATTTAAAGATTACACAGGGATGACGCCGAAGCAATATCGCAAATTAATAAAAAAGCCTCAGTAGAGATGAATTGTATCTATTGCGTATGCGTGACGAAGCGAATATAATAAAAAACGTTGAATGGATGAAATGCTGATGTAGCTCAGCTGGTAGAGCAACGCATTCGTAATGCGTAGGTCGGGGGTTCGAATCCCTTCATCAGCATCCGAACATTCTCTAATGAAAACAAACATACTTATGCGGGGTCGTCTTATGATGACTCTTTTTTTGATTATAGATATCGAGTCATGTGTCATTTTTTTGCGCGGTGCGGTAACGATGGGGCGTGACGTCACGCAACTGCTTAAATACGCGAAAGAAGGTTTTTACCGAACGGAAGCCCGCCTCAATGGCAATGTCGTTCATTGCCAGATCGGTGGTGAGCAAGAGGGAAGAAGCGTGTCGTACGCGGATCTCATGGAGCAATGCGAGGAACGATTTGCCGGTATATTGACGAATGACAGCGCAGAGATACGCTTGACTCATATGGAAGTGTTGTGACATCAGTTCTAAGGAGATATCTTCACGGTAATTCTGATGAAGGAACAGCAACATCTGCTGCGCCAGACGATATTGCGAAGGGAGCGGCACGGCTAAGGTTGACTTGTGTAACGGGCGACTTCTCTCATAATGAATCAGCATCTCCAGCAACTTCAGTTTTAACAACGCCTCCCGATACATGCCTTGCTGATTGAATTCGTGGAACAAGTCCGTGAACAGTCGGAGCATCCTTGGGTGATCTGACGCAGACAGTATAATGACAGACGGTTCCGGTGCATCAGCCATCATGAAACGATCGATCAGTGAGCGATCATGGCCTTGACCTAGTGGGAATGTAGAGACGACTTCGAGTCCAAACATACAGTTCAATAATGTGAGGGGATTGGTGCCGGTGCTCACGATTTCATGGAACTGGTACGGTTGGATGAATGACACGGTACCGGGAATCATCCTATGCGGTGCGCCATTCACCCATTCGGTGCCTTCGCCTGCCACAACGAGTGAAAATTCCAACACATCATGCCGATGTGATGGATAATGACGATGAATGATGTTGCGAGCAACGACCAGTGGCAACGAGCTGGCGAGCGCGGGGAAGGTGTTCGAATCGATCGTCTCCGGATAAGTCACGGTTACACTTCCTCACCATAGAGTTTATAATCTGGGATGCATTGTTTAAGAAATGAGACTATTGGGGATCGAAGCTATTTTAGCATAAAAGGAAGGGAGCGTGAATGCGACTATGGAGCGAACCGTCAATTTAAATGGAATGTGGCGAATGCGCAAAATGCGTGATGAGGCGTGGGTGAATGCCGTCGTGCCGGGTTCAGTCATTTCGGATTATGTTAGGGAAGGCCTAATTGAAGATCCTTACTTCCGTGATCGGCAATATGAAATTTTTGATTTGTTCCGAGAAGATTATGTGTATGAACGGGAATTTGAATTGGATGGAAGTTTGCTGTATGCGGATCGACTGGAACTTTGCTGTGAAGGATTGGACACCCTTGCGGAGATTTCAGTCAATGGGATTCTCGTGGCCACCACGAAAAATATGCACCGCACATATCGTTGGGATTTACAACCTTACGTCGTTGCGGGTGTAAACCACTTGCAAATCATTTTCCGTTCTTCTGTGGCGTTCGTAGAGCAAAAGCAACAAGAGATGTATCTGTGGGCAGCCAACGATGACTATGTCGTACAAGGGTATCCCCACCTGCGTAAGGCACATCACATGTTCGGATGGGACTGGGGCCCCAAAATTCCTGATTATGGCATCTGGCGCAACATTTATATTACAGCAGCACATGATGCGCGGATCGATGATGTGTATGTAACGCAACATCATGACGTCCAAGGGGAAGTCACGTTAGATATTCGGTTGACTACAGAGCGATATGGCGCAGCGCTGTCGGCGGAACACCGTCCCATACTTGACGTTGTGTTAACAGCACCAGAGGGCCCAATCGCGGCGACAGCGAAGGTGCAAGTCGGACATGACACGGAACATGTGCACTTGACTTTGCGCAATTCGCAATTGTGGTGGCCGAATGGATTGGGTGCGCAACCGCTTTATACGTTAACGATACAGTTGTTGAGCGTCGATGAGGCTGTATTGGACACACATGTTATGAAATTGGGATTACGTACGTTAACGGTGAGACAAGAGCCCGATGAATGGGGTGAAAGTTTCGAAATTGCCGTCAATGGCGTTTCTATCTTTACTATGGGAGCCAACTACATTCCGCAAGACAACATTCGTTCACTGCAAACCCGTGAGCGCGCCGAGCAGTTGATTCGTGATTGCGTGCATGCCAATTTTAACTGTATACGGGTATGGGGAGGCGCTTTCTATCCAGATGATTATTTCTATGATCTCTGTGATCAATATGGACTGATTGTTTGGCAAGATCATCTGTTCTCGTGTGCGGAGTATTTGATGACGGATGAGTTCACAGCAGAAATTAAGGCGGAGGTGGCGGATAACGTTCGCCGTTTACGTCATCACGCTTCCTTAGGCATTTGGTGTGGCAACAACGAGATGGAGTGGGGCTGGGTCGAGTGGGACTTCCCCAAACGACCTAAGCTTAGAAGTGATTACTTAAAACAATTCGAGATCATTCTGCCTGAAGTAACGAAGGAACACGATCCCAACACGTTCTATTGGGTCGCTTCACCGTCATCTGGCGGAGGATTCGACCGACCGAATGCGCCGGACCGCGGGGATGTGCACTATTGGGAAGTGTGGCACGGTGGTAAGC
Organism: Paenibacillus sp.; assembly: GCA_044353165.1. Classification (GTDB taxonomy): domain Bacteria; phylum Bacillota; class Bacilli; order Paenibacillales; family YIM-B00363; genus JBILCM01. Next base: position 11,559 of record JBILCM010000034.1, on the reverse strand, counting down.
CGTTCACGGAATACCGTAAACATTACTTCCGTTTTTGTTCTGAATTCGGTTTTCAGTCGTTCCCATCGATGAAGACGGTGGCTTCATTCACGTTGCCGGGGGATCGGAACATCTTCACCAACATTATGGAGAGCCATCAGAAGAATGCCGGTGGCAACGGCAAAATTCTGTATGGGATTAGTGAAAATTTCTTGTATCCCAAAGATTTTGATTCACTCTTATACGTGTCACAGCTGTTGCAAGCGGAAGCTATGCGTTATGGTGTTGAGCATTGGCGACGTCACCGTGGACGCTGCATGGGTTCTGTCTACTGGCAGCTCAATGACTGCTGGCCCGTCGCCTCATGGTCGAGCATCGACTACTATGGGCGGTGGAAGGCGTTGCATTATGCAGCCAAGCGTTTCTATGCACCGCTAATCATTTCTGCTGAGGAAAGCGGCATGATGGTCAATCTGGCGGTGACGAACGATACATTGTCAGCTGTTTCTGGCACCGTCCGTTGGCGCTTGCGAACGACACAAGCGCGTGTATTGCTTGAGGGTTCCATCGCGGTGGAGATGCCTGCATTGACTGCAGGTTGGTGCGCAGAGTTGGATTTCTGCGAGGAAGTGACCGCGCACGGCAAAGAAAATGTATACCTCGAATACGAATGGATTGTTCACGAACAGATCGTCAGCTCGGGGTACGTATTGTGCGTAAAACCGAAGCATCTGCGCTTGGCTGAACAGCCCAACTTGCGAGCGGACATCGTCGAAGCGGGAGATCAGTTCACGATAACCGTTCATGCCGATGCGTTGGCGTTGTTCGTTGAGCTTGATTTTAATGCATTCGATGCTCGGTTTAGCGATAACTTCTTCCATGTATCCGCAGGCGTACCGAAGCAAGTGATACTCGCTAAACAGGACCTCTCCACGGCTGCAACACTCGATTTACTTCGCCAAAACTTGAAGATCCGCAGCTTGACGGATACTTTCGACCGCTGATTCACGGTTTATAAAAATCTCTTAACGGAGATTTTTATTTACATATATATAATTATATGATTATATATTGATATTATCATGGCAAGGGGAGTTCCGATGAAAAAACCGATCCGTATTTATTTCATCTGCATTCAAAACCGGTGCCGCAGTCAGATTGCCGAGGCGTATGCGAAGCACTTCGGGGGATCGAATGTGATTGTTCATAGCGCGGGTCTTGAGGCAGGGGAGATTCATCCGTTCACCCTTCAGGTGATGAAGGAAGAAGGCATCGATTTGCGAGGTCACGTGTCCAAACCGATCGATCACCAATTGTTTATGCGGGCGAATGTCGTGGTGAAGTTATGCGAACAAGTGAAAGAGCGTTGTCCTTCCATCCCTTATGGCATCCAGAATGTACAATGGGACATACCGGACCCGTTGCCAAGCGGTAACGTAGTGGATGTACGTGCAGCCAGAAATGAGATCAAGAGGCACGTGCTGGAGCTACTCACACAATTGAATGTGCTCAAATCCGATCATGGTGAGTCTGCGATAGATGCAGAGCTTGATGAATGGGCCGGCATGTTCCGCTTGCTAGGCGATAAGACGCGCTTGCACTTGGTGTCGCTGCTTCGGGAGAGAGAATTGTGCGTCTGTGAGCTTGTGGATGTGTTGCAGACGAGTCAACCGAACATCAGCCAACATCTGCGAAAGTTGAAAGATGCAGGGTGGATTTCGGAACGGAAGCAAGGTCAATGGGTATATTACAGCCTCAATATCGAGAATCAACCGCATCTGGGAGCCATTCTTCGCTTATGGCCTTTTGCCCGAATAGGGGATGCAAGTTCTTGCGGGTAAAGTACATCAAGGGATGAGAATCGGTCGGAGGGATTTTAAAGTATGGTTTGGTTGGCAATTGCGATTTTTGCAGTAACGCTCACGTTCGTCATCTGGCAACCGAGAGGATTAGGCATCGGTTGGACAGCGACAGGCGGTGCGATCCTTGCACTCTTGTTGCAAGTGGTGAGCCTCGGGGATGTCGTCACCGTTACAGGCATCGTATGGAACGCAACGTTAGCTTTCGTGGCCATCATCTTGATTTCGCTCATCTTGGATGAGATCGGTTTCTTTGAATGGTCAGCACTCCATATGGCTCGCCTGGCGAATGGGAACGGCAAACTCATGTTTGTATATGTGATATTGCTTGGCGCCGCGGTGTCGGCATTGTTCGCGAATGACGGTGCTGCGTTGATCTTGACACCGATCGTGTTGGCGATGGTACGGGCGTTGCGACTGCCAGATCGGATGGTGCTCGCCTATGTGATATCGAGTGGGTTTATCGCGGATACGACATCTTTGCCACTCATTGTGAGCAACTTGGTGAACATCGTCTCCGCCGACTTCTTCGGCATCACATTCATGGAATATGCCAGTCGGATGATCGTGCCGAACTTCTTCTCACTGGGCGCAAGCTTGCTCGTGCTCTACCTCTTCTTTCGTAAGGATATCCCAGAACACTATGAACGAGATCAACTGAAGAAACCGATGGATGCGATTAAGGACAAAAGACTGTTCGTCTGGTCTTGGATCATCCTGGGTGTTATGTTAATGGCTTATCTGGTCAGCAGTGTGTTTCATCTGCCCGTCTCGGTCGCGTTCGGATGTGTTGCGCTGTTGTTCATTCTTATTGCTGGGCGCAGTCCCGTCATTCACACCGTGCGAATCGTCAGGAATGCACCTTGGGCTGTGGTCGTGTTCTCCATCGGCATGTATGTTGTGGTTTACGGGCTGCGCAATGCGGGGCTGACCGACATGCTTGGCGGATGGATCGAACAGATGGCTGATCAAGGATTGTTCGCGGCGACGATCGGCATGGGGTTTCTCGCTGCGTTGTTATCTTCGATTATGAACAATATGCCTACGGTCATGATCAATGCGCTTGCGATTGACACCACGAGCACCGCAGGTGTGATGCGCGAGGCATTGATTTATGCGAATGTGATCGGATCGGATCTCGGGCCCAAAATCACCCCGATCGGGTCATTAGCCACCTTGCTGTGGCTCCATGTACTCTCGCGTAAAGGCGTCAAGATTACGTGGCGCGCCTATTTCAAAGTTGGTATCGTGCTCACGATTCCGACACTACTTATCACGTTGGCAGGACTTTACCTCTGGTTAAGCTTCCTAGCATCATTGTAAACAACCTTGAATGGAGGACATGGATATGGAGAAGAAATTAGTCTATTTTCTTTGCACGGGCAACTCTTGCCGCAGTCAGATCGCGGACGGCTTTCTTAAGGCGCTGGGCGGTGACAAGTATGAAGTGAGAAGTGCGGGTCTTGAAGCGCACGGGTTGAATCCAAGGGCCGTACAAGTGATGAAGGATGCGGGAGTCGACATCTCGCACCATACTTCGGATGTGATTGATGAAGACACATTGCGCGCAGCAGACTATATTATTACGCTGTGTGGTCATGCGAACGATCACTGCCCGGTGGTTCGTAACGATAAAGCACAACGTTGGCATTGGGGTTTCGAAGATCCTGCACGAGCCACGGGAACAGAGGCAGAGATCATGGCCAAATTCCAAGAAGTTCGGGATTTGATTAAGGCGCGTATCGAATTATTCGTGAAGGTAGGTCGGTAAAATGATTAAGCGGATGCATGTCGCGGTCAATTGCACAGATCTTGAGAAATCACTGGCGTTCTATCGCGTCTTCTTCAACGCAGAACCTACGAAAGTGAAAGAAAATTATGCGAAATTTGAGTTGGATGATCCGTTGCTGCATTTTTCCTTGAATGTGAGGACTTATGAAAGTAAAGGAGTGTTGAACCATCTCGGGTTCCAAGTGGAGGACACGGAGGAGGTACTCGCGATGGGCGAACGTCTACGTAGCAGCGGCTTGTTGCTCACGGATGAGATGAACACCACGTGTTGTTATGCCGTGCAAGATAAAGTGTGGGTGTATGATCCCGATGGGAACGCTTGGGAAATTTTCTACACAAAAGAAGATTCTGAGTTCGAATCAGCAGGGGAATCAAGGGACCTCTCCTTATGCTGCATGCCTGCGGGTGAAGTGATGGTGCCTTTAACGATGGTAAAACGGAACCCCGCACGTGTCGATATGTTCTCTTAACGATGGAGTTGTAATGGCTTCATAGTGCACGATATCAAAATAATAAGGCAGCGGCAATTCCTCATTCAACCTTGATCCGAGCCGGGTCAAGGTTTTTTCGGTGATTGAGGGACCATATACGACAAGATCAAGATCCGAACCATTTCTGTAATGCCCCATAGCTCGACTTCCAAAAACAGCGCACTTCTCGATCTCTTGGAAGGCGTTCAGCTCATTCATGATGAGACGCAGACTTTTGTCAGGTATCCCGAATTTCATCATTTTGCACCGAGTTCTGTATAGACTTCTGCCAACGCAGAGGCGTATTCATCTTTGATTTTGACAAGCGCTTTCTGAAATCGCACCTCATCATAGGTGTGAGCAATGACATTTCGTTGCTCCAGCATATCCATCCACAATTCGCCGTCCCGAATGAGTTCATAATGGAATGCTGCTTTGATGACTTCACGCGGGTATAACACAGGAATATTTTGCGATGCCAGATAATCTTTCAAAGTTTTCCAAGCCAGCTCGAATGTATACTCGTATCGTTGAATGAATCCTTCCTTCTCCAGTTCTGTAAGCTTCTCATAATCAGCCAAGGCACGTTGGAACTGGGCATAGGCTTTGGTAAAGTTCGCATACCTTTGACGAAAGCGCAGTTCTTTCTCATTCATGATGACGGACTCCTTTAATTTTGTTAATCTCAATTTATCACAATTTCCACATTTTTTCACCGGCTTCATGTATGATCTCATCTAATGAAGGAGTGAAATTCAACGTTAGACCTCCCATGATCGGCCCGAATGACGTATAATGGCACTAAAGAAAATTGTAAAATGCGGGGGATGGTGGTTGTAATGGCAACAGTGGATGAAACAGATGTCGTTCGAACGGAGAATCGACGTGCGAAACGCATTTCGGTCATTATTATCGTAAGCTTTCTGTTTGTCGTGATTGCCGCATCTGTGGGCGTATCTGTTGTTGTGGGCTGGAATTTAACGCATCCAGTGAAGGAACCGTTAACTGCGTTCCCAAGTGATGTCGGATTGAAGTTCTCAGAAATCACTTTTACTAGCGATGGCTTAAAGTTGGATGGTTGGTTTGCGCCGGGTGCTCAAGGGGATCAGCGGATTGTTATTTTTGCCCATGGGTATGCCAACAACCGCAGCCACGATGAACCGCCGCTCCCGACAGCTGCGGAATTGCAGAAGCAAGGGATTGCTTCCCTTTTGTTTGATTTTCGCAATTCGGGGCGTTCGGAAGGTGAACTCACCAGCGTAGGTTATTTCGAACAGCGTGATTTAGCGGCGGCCATTCAATTTGCGTTAGATCAGGGGTACACACGGGTTGGTTTATTCGGATTGTCCATGGGGGGATCCACTTCACTCATCACCGCGCCAAAATTCAGTGAAGTGAGAGCCGTTGTTTCTGACTCCGCATTCGCTGATTTACGGCCTTATTTGGAAGAAAACCTCCCAGTCTGGAGCAACTTACCGGCAGTGCCTTTCACTTGGCTCATACTGACCCTCATGCCATGGTTCACTGGTGTGGATATCGATGTGGTAAGGCCGATAGTAGGCATTACAAAGATGGAAGACAAGAAAATATTGCTGATTCACACGGATCGGGACAACCGAATTCCAAGTGACAATGCCGCACAACTTGCGCAAGCTGCAGGCTCTAACGCTCAATTGTGGATCACACAGAGCCAGGAACATGTAGGTTCGTATTCGGTGGATCCCAAGTTGTATCTTGAGAAAGTGACAGCATTTTTCTTGGAGCATCTGTAATCCTGACCATTCCACTTCTGCCTATGATGTAGTTTTGGATGGAGTAAAGAGGGGACAGGAAATCTTTTGCAAACAAATATTTCAAGAATCACGATCACTTCTGTTGTAGGAATGGCCGGTGGGGCATTATTTTATTTGTTCCAATGGCCTTTGCCATGGATCCTTGGCGCAGCCGCCGGGATTATGCTCATGAACGGATGGCGTCCCGAGGTCGTGAAGTGGCCGAGACCCTATAGTCAACTGGGGATTGTCGTCATTGCCTATATGATGGGACGCACCATTCAACCGGATACTGCACTCATGATGGGGCATGAACTCCCGTGGATGATCGCGTCTGGTCTGTTCTGGTTCGGGGTTTGTTTCCTCATCGGACTGCTCTTATCACGCCTTATTCCATTGGATCAAGCGAGCAGCGTGATCGGGAGTATGCCTGGCGGGTTATCGCACATGGTATTGCTTGCTGATGAGTTTAAGTCAGCGCATCCGGGTGTGGTGGCGGTGATCCAGACTTCCCGGCTCGTGATCGTGCTCTATACGGTACCGTTCCTCGCGGTGTTGATCGCTGGGAGCGGTGAATTGGTTGTGACTTCGAATGCTCAAACAGTTGTCAACGCTGTAGCCACGGCAAACGACTCATGGGCTTCGATGTGGGGACTGTTGTTGTTGCCTCTAGTCCCGCTATCGGCATGGCTCGCCAATCGGGTACATTTTCCGGCGGGAGAGTTTACCATTCCATTCCTTCTGGTAGGAACGTTGACGGTGCTTGGCTGTCCATGGCCTGCGGTTCCATCGTTTCTAGTCCCTGTCGCCCAATTATTGATTGGGATTCACATTGGCAGCCGTGTCTATCCACGGATCTTCTTCACGCATAAGCGATTGGCCCCAATTGCCATGGGTACCGGAGCATTCCTCGTGGCCATTTCTGTTGTGGCAGCTTGGTTGTTGGCCCAATGGACTGAGGATTCGATCGTCACTTGGTTTCTGGCGCTGGCTCCCGGTGGACTGGCGGAGATGGCCACGACAGCACTCTTCCTCCATGGTGATGTTGCGCAGGTGACGGCGTACCAGCTGTTCCGTGTCTTGTTCATTGTACTAGCCGTGCCGCCGATATTACGCTGGATGCTAAAAGCATAGTCTATTATTTTAAATTCGACATTCGAGGAGCTATTGTAAGGACAATGCATGCTTTCATGACGATTATTACGGAGATTATTGTACCTGTGTTTATCCTCATGGGGATCGGCGTGGTGTTGCAACGCAAATTCCGACTGGATCTGTACACGCTGGCCAAACTCAACCTCTATGTGCTCGTACCGGGGATCATTTTTGTAAAATTGTATGAAACGGCGTTTGCGGCGGATGTGTTCTTGTATGTGCTGTTGTTTTTTGTGATCACTTCGGTGCTGCTTTATGGGGCTTCCCGACTGATGTCGCGATTGTTACGCCTTGAAGATGCGAAGAAGACGGTGATGGTTAATAGTACGCTGTTTTATAACTCAGGGAACTACGGGATCCCCGTGAACGATCTGGTGTTTCGGGGCGATCCTTTTGCCGCGTCGATTCAGATTTGGGTGTTGGCTTTTCAGAATTTGTTTACGTTCACGTATGGGATTTTCACGTTGCAGAAATTGAATGTCCACTGGATGCAAGCGCTTCTTGGGTATTTGCGCTCGCCCGTGTTTTTTGCGATGTCTGCCGGAATAGGTCTTAATTTGGCTGATGTGACGCTTCCCGAGCCGATCATGGTACCCATACGATACGTGGCGAATGCACTCGTGGCGATTGCATTGATCACACTGGGGGCACAGGTTGCGAATTTGCAGCCGAACTGGCGCGATTTCCCGATTTATGGGGGTTCCGTGTTGCGTCTACTTGTGGGACCAGCCATTGCATTGGGCGTCATTATGGTGATGCAATTGGACGGCGTCATTGCGCAAGCATTGCTCATTGCATCGGCGATGCCAACATCGGTGAACAGTGCCATCATCGCGCAAGAATATAAGACGGAGCCGCAGTTCGCAGCGCAGTTGGTGACGGTGTCGACAATCATCAGCTCGCTTACGGTGTCTTTCGTCATTCTCATGGCGCAGCTCTTGTATTAATGTTAGTTTTCTACAAGTAAACATTAGCTTTATGCATTCCTTTGCGTTTGTCTGAGGGGTAGAATGAACTTACAGCAAACCAACAGTAGAAGGATTTAGGGGGTGCATGAGAATGTCAAAGTTGCGGCAACAAATCTTGATTCTGCATTTAGGTAATCCAAGTTTGGACAGTAACACGGTGGCATGGGCATTGTTTGATGGCGCACGTCCGAAAGGCGCGTTGCAGATGAATAGCGGTGACGAGGATAAACCTCCATATGGATCCGTTGTGGAGGCGATGCAAGACGGGTGGTTCGTCATCCAGATTCCAACGCTTCCTTATTATTTGCGGGGCGAGGAACACGAAGTCGGGCATTTGCCTTATGAATATGTCCTTGAGAGGAGAGTAGAAGTGAATGAGTAATCCTTACTTATTGAACGCGGAACAGATGGCGAATTTTGTAACCGATGGGTATCTCTTTATGGAGAATATGGTTCCGCAATCTTTGAACGAAGCGATCTATGAGGAACAGAAGAAAGATGTTTATCCCGGGGGCAAGTATTGGAATGAATCCAAGTTGATTCGTGAAGCGTTCGATTTGCCGCAAGTGAAGGGTGTGATCCAGAGCCTGCTCGGTGACAATCCAGGGTATGATCATTCATTCTTGCATACGGTGCCGGCCCATCGATTGGAAGCGCAAAATTGGCATGGTGACTCCATCATTGACACCCGGCGATTCGGGTTTGACATTCAAATATTTTACTTCTCGCACAACGCGCCGAAGGAATCAGGTCCGACCCTTGTTTTGCCGGGCTCTCACTTGCGCCGAATTAACACGGTCAGCATCGGCCGATATAAGAATATCGTCGGTCAGAAGCAACTGGTTGCATCAGCAGGTACGATGGTGTTCTGGCACCAAGGGTTGTGGCACTGTGCGCAGCCGAATTTTACGGATAACAAACGATATGTATTTAAATTGCGATTGCGTCCGGGGGAACCGCAACGAGCGCTCTTCAATACCGAAGGGTATGACAGCCCTGCCATTCATAAAATTCTGGGTCGTCAATTCGCTTGGCAAGGCAATGAAGGTCGGCTTGAAATTGTACAGCGCGCGAAATTATGGCGTTATGTCACAGGCGATGACAACGTGGATACTTCTTTCGAAGGCGCGTTGACGCGGATGGCGATCAATCCGTAATTGTATGTGTCATTGTAATCTATATAAGCCAAGGCTGCTTCGCTCTGTAATGGACTTCCATTGCGAGCGAATGCAGTCTTTTTTTTATTCGAATTTTGATGCTGTGTTATAATGATGAATAATGTTTCTTTCGGAGGAGCTTATGGCCGCAACTATCGTCAGTATTGTCGTCGTTATGTATGGGTTTGAACTCGTTCTCTCGCTCTTAAACTACCGCCATCGGCATCAGGTAATACCTAACAATGTGAAAGGCATCTATGATGCGCAAGCTTACCAACAATGGCTCGCCTACACGATGGACACGTTCCGTTTCGGATTGATCGGCAAGACGTTCAATACGATCGTCCTACTTATGATGTTACTATTGGGCGGATTTGCGTGGGTTGAGGAATGGGTCAGCGGGGTCGTGGATGGGGATATTGTTCGAACGTTGGCATTCGTCGGCGTGCTGGTTATTGGTTTCAGTATTTTGTCATGGCCTTTCTCCTATTACCGCACATTCGTGATTGAGGAACGATATGGTTTCAACAAAACGACCAAAAGGCTTTTCCTGCAAGATCGACTCAAAAATTTATTGTTAACACTGTTTATTTCCGGGGCAATGATTGCATTGCTGCAATTGATTTTTCTTGCATTTGAAGACCAGATTTTACTTTTTGTCGCGGGGGCCTGGGTTGTATTATCAATCTTGATTGTCGCGATCTTTGTCCTATACAATCAAGTGTTTGTGCGGTTTTTTAACAAACTCAGTCCATTGCCAGATGGGGAGTTGAAAATGCGGATTGAAGCTTTGATGTCCCAAGTGGACCTGAAAATCAGAGCGATCTATCTGATGGATGCATCCAAACGCTCAACCGAGCTGAATGCGTTCTTCAGCGGTCTTGGGAGAACGCGCGAAATTGTGTTGTACGACACCCTTGTTGAGAAGCTGAGTGTCGATGAAGTGTTAAGCGTGCTCGCGCATGAGCTTGGACACGCTATGCATAAAGATACAACGAAGAATGTGCTGCAACAAATCGGCTTGCTAGGTATTTATGCGGCGATCATCGGGATGGTGTTGGAGACCCCTGAGCTTACGGCTGTGTTCGGCTTGACGGCGGGTCATTTTGGCTTTAGCTTGATTGTGTTCATCTTGTTGTTGAGCCCGATCAGCGTATTTATTGCGATTCCGCTCGGGCACATGAGTCGTCAAGCTGAGTTTAAGGCGGATCGCTACAGTGCGTTGCTTGTCGGGAAGTCGCATATGGCTAGCGCGTTGCGTAAATTAGCTCGAGAAAATTTCGCCAATCTTACCCCGCACCCGCTTTACGTCACGATTTACTATACGCACCCACCGATTACAGAGCGGCTTGCTGCGTTGGAAGGTTAAGGAAGCAAAGATTGAATCTGTTTCCGCACGAATGGGGGCGCCGTCTGAGAGGGCGGTGTCCTTTTTGTTGTGCCGCGGCAGGACGTGAATCGTAGGCGTATCACATATAATCTTCACACCATCTTCACAGCTTTTCATTTAGAATCTACTAAAGCGGTTACATCGTTGAAGGAGGCGTCCTTAGTATGGCAAGGATCTTATTTAATCATGTATTTAAGAGGTACGGCAAAGAAAAGTTGGATGTCGTTACAGATTTCAACCTTGAAGTATCGGATAAGGAGTTCGTTGTTTTCGTTGGACCTTCAGGTTGCGGCAAATCGACAACACTTAGAATGGTTGCAGGCTTAGAGGATATTAGCGACGGTCAAATATTCATCAATGATCAAGTCGTTAACGCTTTACCACCGAAAAATCGGGATATTGCGATGGTGTTCCAAAACTATGCGCTTTACCCGAATATGACCGTATATGAGAACATCGCTTTCGGTTTGCGTCTTCGTAAGATGCCTAAAGGTGAATTAGACCTCGCGGTGAAGAAAGCCGCTCGAATGCTTGAAATCGAGCAATTCCTGGAGCGCAAGCCCAAAAATTTATCCGGGGGTCAACGCCAGCGTGTAGCGCTTGGCCGTGCGATTGTGCGGAACCCACAAGTGTTCCTGATGGACGAGCCTTTGTCCAACTTGGATGCGAAGTTGCGTGTCCAGATGCGCTCTGAAATCATTAAGTTACAGAAGAAGCTTGGCGTGACGACGATTTATGTTACCCATGATCAGACGGAAGCCATGACAATGGGTGATCGGATCGTTGTTATGAAGGGTGGATTTATTCAGCAAGTGGATACACCTGAGGAAATTTATAACAAACCAAGAAATATGTTTGTCGCGAGCTTCATCGGCTCTCCTCCGATGAATTTTATTGAAGGGAAAATTCTTGAGGGTGTGGGTGGCCATCTTGAATTCCACACGAAGCGCTTTTCCTTAGAAATTCCGGATGGACTTGGGAAATCATTGCGCACGGAGAACAAGATCGATCGTTATGT
>JBILCM010000093.1:0-8320 GCA_044353165.1 Paenibacillus sp. | reverse complement strand
ATTTAGTTTCGGCGAGTCCCTTGGAACGACCTGCCATGACACGGAGTGCAATGCCGGGTCAGATTGGACAGAGTGTTGAAGTTGAGAGCATTCGCCGTGCGAGAGATACTTTCCTTGACGGACAGTACTATAACGAGAATAAGAACCACGGGGAATGGACAGTTCGTAGTAGCGTCATGGAAAAAATCGAGTCGATCTTTAATGAACCATCGGAGGTCAGCATTCAGAGCGCGATGGATAAATTTTGGAGCGCGTGGCAAGATCTTAGCAAAGAGCCTGACCACATCTTCGCCCGCGCGGTGCTTAGCGAACGTGCGATGAACATGACGAGTTCTTTCAACAACGCTTCGATTCAACTGACAAATTATGCGGATGACATCACGGAAGATATCGGGGTAAAGACACAAGAGATCAATTTGTTGACGAAACAAATAGCCGCAATGAATAAAGAAATTTATCGTGTCGAAGGACTCGGGAATCAAGCGAACGATCTGCGCGATCAACGGGATGTTCTGCTCGATGACTTGTCGAAGATTGTCAATATCGCAGTGCAACGTGTGGACAAAGGGTACAACATTACCATGGGTAGCGTCGTGCTTGTCAATGAGTGGAACGAAGGCACACCGCTGACCACGGCGAGTTTCATAGAAGCCTATGAAGATGGTGATTTAAAGAGCGGTGAAGTGTATGGCATGGTTCATGCCAAAGAAGTAATCATTCCGAGTTATCGGGTGCAGCTGGACACGTTAGCCAAGACGATGGCTGAAGGCGATGTCAAAGTGACGCTACCGAAAGGCAGTGTGTTGCCCGAAGGAACGGTGCTCGATGGCGTTACGTACACAGGTCCCGCACGCAAATTGACGGCAGACCTGCAAGTGACTGTCAAAGGGTTGAATGGACTTCACCGATTAGGTTATACGATGGATAACACTTTACAGCCGGGTGCGGATTTCTTCGCCAAACTTCCCGGTAACAGTACCTATACAGCAGCTAGCATCACGGTTCATCCGGATATCGTGGCCAATTCCAAGAATATCGCAACTTCGATGGGCACGTATATTGATAATGGCGGCACAGAGCGTGTGCTTCAGGGCAACGGCGATTTGGCTATTGTCATGAGTGAACTTCGCAATCAGCGTATTAACTTTGATTCCGGCGATCCGAACTTGCCCTTGTTGCCAGATGGAACGTTCGATGGATATTATAGGGTTGTTATTAGTCAGATCGGTGTTCAAGGCCAAGAAGCCATGAGACAGATGGAGTTGCACGACGATATTCTGGAGCAGATCGATTCACGCCGCCAAAGCACAAGCGGTGTTTCACTCGATGAAGAGCTCTCCAATATGATCACATTCCAACATGCCTACAATGCTGCGGCGCGTGCGATGACCACGTTCGATGAGATGCTGGACAAAATCATTAACGGTATGGGTGTTGTAGGAAGATAATAGGGAGGTGGAATCATGTCGACCCGTATAACACAATCGATGCTCAACTCACAGTTGATGCGTAACGTCAATACAAACCTCAAGCGCATGGAGGCCCAACAAAATCAGTTGTCCAGCGGTATGAGAATCAATAAGCCATCCGATGATCCTGTGGGCATCACCTATGCGATGCGTTATCGACAGGAATTGGCTGCTAACGAACAGTATCAATTGAATGTGGACCACGCAGGTTCGTGGCTTAATCATGCGGACATTATGCTGAATCAAGCAGGAGAATTGATCCAACGTACACGTGACCTTGCAGTTCAAGGGGCGAACGGTACGAACTCGCAAAGTTCAATGGAAGCCATTCGCTCAGAAGTGATGAGTTTGTATACGCAGATGGTGGATATCGGTAACAGTGAGTTTAATGGCAAATACATTTTTAACGGTCAGAAAACAGATATCCCTCCCTACACGCCAGAGAATGCTCAGGCCGAGAATACAGACTCTGCTGGTGTCCGATTTGCGGTCAGTCCGGGGACAACGCTACAAGTGACGATTCCTGGAAATCAGGTGTTTGGTTCGCCGGGAGATCATGACAATTTGTTCAAGGTGTTTAAAGAACTCATGGCACATCTTGGCGCAAGTGATCATGAGAAAATTAGCAATGTTATAGGGAAGTTGGATTCACGGTTCAATCAGATGTTGGCAACTCGTTCCGAAATTGGGGCAAAGACCAACCAGACGGATCTTGCGAGTCAGCGGTTAGAGGACATCAACTTGGATTTGCAACGATTGAAATCGAAGAATGAGGATGCTGACTTAGCGGAAGTCATTACGAATCTGAAGATGAATGAGAATATTTATCAAGCCTCATTGTCGGCAGGCGCACGACTCATTCAACCAAGTTTGCTAGATTTTCTGAGATAGTTTTTGCTATATAGCTATGTCTATATAGTTTTTTTATTTTATGCGATGGGAGTAGGAACTCAGATGGTGCAAATCAGCACTTTTTATAATGGCGATGTTGATGTTGAAGAAAACCAGTTTTTTTATTTTGAACATGGATTACCTGGATTCGAAACGATACATAAGTATGTGCTCCTGCCTCTGGAAGCGAACAACTCGATTTACCAATTGCAATGTGCAGAAGATCCTAACTTGGTTTTTTTGTTGTTGAATCCATTCGTCTATATGCCGGAATATGAATTTACATTGCCGGATTCGGACAAGGCTGAATTGCTGATTGAGTCTGAGCACGATGTGGAAGTGTGGAGTATTCTCACGGTGCGGGATCGTTGGGAAAGTTCAACGATCAATTTATTGGCCCCCATCGTCTTAAATCGAACACGCGGGCGCGGCAAACAACTCATCTTGCACGATACCCCTTACAGAACGAGGCACTTACTCACGAATAGCAAGGAGGAAGAGACCCATGCTCGTGCTCACACGCAAGAAGGGTGAATCGATCGTCATTGCGGGGGATATTGAAATAACGATCCTTGGGTCGGAAGGAGATGCTGTGAAAGTGGGCATCCAAGCGCCACGTCATATTCAAATCCATCGCAAGGAAGTGTACTTGTCTATTCAGGAGTCGAATCAAGAAGCAGCCCATGCCAAAGTCGATCTCAACACCATGCAAATGCTGTTCAAACAAAAAAAATAAAATTCCCACAATTCGCTATAAACAATCGGCGTGGCATGGACGATATATGTAGTAATACTCTCGTTCTTGCGGGCGGCCGACCCAATTGCAGAGTAAGCATCACGCCACAAGGATGTGGCTCCACTACACTTCAAGGAGGAAGTTGCAATGAGAATTAATAACAACATCTCAGCTATGAACACGTTCAGACAGCTGAACATGAACACCACTAACGGCGCAAGATCGCTCGAGAAATTGTCTTCAGGTCTTCGGATCAACAAAGCAGCAGATGACGCTGCAGGTCTTGCCATCTCAGAGAAAATGAGAGGCCAAATCCGCGGGTTGGACCAAGCCGCACGCAATGCGCAAGATGGAATTTCGATGATCCAAACTGCGGAAGGTGCGCTCAACGAGACGCACAGCATCTTGCAACGGATGAGAGAATTGGCGGTTCAATCTTCGAACGGTACAGCAACAGACAATGATCGTGCGGCGATCCAGTCTGAGATTGATCAGTTGGTCGGTGAAGTGGACAAGATCGGGAATTCAACGGAATTCAACACGATGAAGCTTCTCGACGGCAGCAAGGAAAAGAAAGTGACGCTGGCCGTGCCAGTCACGAAAGTGTTGGAAGCTTCTGTTCGAGATGCAGGTGTTGATGCGGGGGTTTATGATCTCACCGTGGCGAACAAAGCCGGTACAGGTATTGTCCTCAATACTTCCGGTAGCGGTACTTCGCTTGGAGGTAATGATGTTAAATTGAACACGGCATCCACCACAGCAGATGTGGGAGAAACGTACACGATTTCCTGGACAGATGGAGACGCTACGAATTCTACAGTGCGGTTGAGTGACGCAAGCGGGAAACAATTGTTCCAAATCACAGCCAACATGGCGACAGGAACGGCATTTAACTTCGGCGCCGGTCAGCATCAATTCTCGCTAGCCGCTGCAGTGAATCAGAACGGAGCAGGTTCCGTCACGTTCCGCACCGAGATGTCTGCAGATTACACGATTACGAACGCGGGCGGTATTGCGACAACAGAAACGGGTGTAATCTCCACGAACGGGGATGTTGATGTAGCTGGTTTTAGAATTTCTGTAGATCGAACGTTAGCGAACGGTTTTGACAATGACGCATTCACCGTTGGTGGAGATGACATTGAATTCCAAATCGGTGCCAATGAATTCCAGACGACGAAGGTCAGCATCGCCGATATGACGGCAGCAGCTCTTGAAGTGAATGATCTTGATTTGAGCACGCAATCCGCCGCACAATCCTCCATTACAACTTTGGACGAAGCGATTGTGAAAGTTTCTGAACAACGCGCTACGCTTGGTGCGGTGCAGAATCGTCTAGATTACAGCATCAACAACTTGAACACGTCCTCTGAGAATTTGGCTGCTTCCGAATCGCGTATTCGAGATGTAGACATGGCCAAAGAGATGATGCAATTCACGAAGAACAACATCCTTACGCAAGCTGCGCAAGCGATGCTTTCACAGGCGAATCAGCAGCCTGAGCGTGTGTTGCAGTTGCTACGTTAAGATTTTCGTCTTAAGCGTTGATAGAGAAAGCCGGGGGTTTTTCCTCGGCTTTTTTTGCTATTCATGCGTTCTATTCACACGCTCCTGCGAACGGATGAGTCCGGACGAACCTGGGTGGGATCGCCACACCGTCGGCTGGTGTCACTCCGACATCGCGGCACCGCAGCATTACCGCACTCCGTTGCGGTGCAGCGGAATTTCCTTGAACGGTCGCGGGAAACGCGAATTGCGACGGTCATATGATCAAAAAATGAACATTCATAGGGTCGAAGTTGCGGGAAACGCGAGTTGCGACGGTCATATGATCAAAAAATGACCATTCATAGGGTCGAAGTTGCGGGAAACGCGAATTGCGACGGTCATATGATCAAAAAATGACCATTCATAGGGTCGAAGTCGCGGGAAACGCGAATTGCGACGGTCATATGATCAAAAAATGAACATCCATAGGGTCGAAGTCGCGGGAAACGCGAGTTGCGACGGTCATATGATCAAAAAATGAACATTCATAGGGTCGAATTCGCGGGAAACGCGAGTTGCGACGGTCATATGATCAAAAAATGAGCATACGGGTGCGGTGGTGCGTGGCGGTTGCTGAGGTTGATGCGTGGGGCGGGTGTGAATCGTCAAAAAATGAACATACGGGTGCGGTGGTGCGTGGCGGTTGGTAAGGTTGCGGCGTGAGGCTGGTGTGAATCGTCAAAATTTGAATATGCGGTGGGCTATGGTGAGTTGAGATAGCTTGGGGTGGCGGGCGAATGATCAAAAAATGAATATGCGTGCGCCTCATCGTCATGTGCCATTTTTTTTTAAACGGCTATAAACAATTCAATCCTCCCTTACGATATATATCTATGTCAGCCAAACAGTGGACACGAACGGTGCTAACGGGCGGTGCAAACAACTCAAGCAACCCAAGCAGACACGAAGGCTAAAGCCACAAGGACGTGGCTCACAAACACTTCAAGGAGGAAGTAACGAGATGAGAATTAACAACAACGTAGCAGCAATGAACACATTCAGACAGCTAACCATGAACACAGGTGCAACAAACAAATCGCTTGAGAAATTGTCCTCAGGTTTTAGAATCAACAAAGCCGCGGATGATGCCGCTGGACTTGCCATCTCTGAGAAGATGAGATCACAGATTCGCGGATTGGACCAAGCGGCTCGCAACGCACAAGATGGCATTTCACTCATTCAGACGGCTGAAGGTGCACTGAGTGAAACGCACAGCATTCTGCAACGGATGAGAGAACTGGCTGTACAATCTTCGAATGGAACAGCAACCGATAACGATCGTTCGGCAATTCAGTCCGAAATCGACCAACTGAAAGCAGAAGTAGACAAAATCGGGAACACCACAGAATTCAACACCATGAGGTTGTTGGACGGAAGCAAAGAAAAGAAAGTTACACTAGCGGTACCGGTAACCAATATTTTGAGCGCTGAAGTGCGCAGCGGTACAGTCGATACAGGGGTATATGACCTGCAAGTGGCGAACAAAGCCGGAACAGGGGTCGTGTTGAACAGCTCCGGAAGTGGTACTTCCCTTGACAATGACGATGTGAAATTGAATACAGCATCCACGACAGCGGATGTAAACCAAACGTATACAATCTCCTGGACAGATGGTGATTCCACAACTTCGACCGTACAATTAAGTGATGCTAGCGGGAAGCAATTGTTCCAGATTACAGCCAACATGGCGACGGCAACAGCATTCAACTTCGGCACCAACGCTTACCAATTCTCGTTAGCCGCTGCAGTGAACCAGAACGGTGCAGGTTCCGTAACGTTCCGAACGGAGATGGTCGCAGATTACACGGTCACGAATGCAGGGGGCATAACGACAACAGAGACGGGAGTCACATCGATCAATGGGAAAGTCGATACGAGCGGTTTCCGGTTTGAAGTCGATAAGACGCTGGCGAACGGTACAGACAATGATGCCTTAACAGTGGGCGGCGATGACATCGAATTGCAGATTGGGGCGAATGAGTTCCAAACGACGAAAGTCAGCATTGCCGACATGACAGCTGAAGCACTTGAAATTGACGATCTAGATCTGAGCACACAAACGAGCGCGCAAGCCGCCATCACCGTCCTTGATGAAGCCATTGTGAAAGTGGCAGAACAACGCGCTACACTCGGAGCTGTGCAGAACCGCTTGGATCACACCATCAACAATTTGTCCACATCCTCGGAAAACATGACGAATTCCGAATCACGCATTCGCGATGTAGATATGGCCAAAGAAATGATGCAATTCACCAAGAACAACATTCTTTCGCAAGCTGCGCAGTCCATGTTGGCACAAGCGAACCAGCGACCAGAGCAAGTCCTTCAGTTGCTTCGATAAGCGAAATCACACAGCGAAGAAAGCCGAGAAGTTTCTCGACAGTCTGGCCGAGAATATTTTCTCGGTTTTTTTCTGTTGGGGTATAAACAATAAACAATGAGTTGTCGATATATTTAATAATAAGAATTGCACGGGAGGCAGTAACCATGAACGATGGTATGCGAATTTCCAATCAACCGAAAGCGGACATCCCTTTACGCATCATAAGGCAAGAAGGTCCACCGACCCCACCTATCAGACCACAAAGCGCACCCGATCATACGGATTACGTACTGCCGGCTCAACAAAACCGCGCACCCGAGAGTGCCCAGACTGCACAACAGCAAGATGCAACCGTGAAAGTGGATGAGCAACAGCTGATTGATGCGTTGCAGCAAGCGGTTAAATCCATGCAAGGGCCATACACATACCTAGAGTTTTCGATCCATGAGGCAACGAAGCAACTTTCTGTGAGTGTACATGACAAAGAGACCGGGGAAGTGCTTCGTCAAATCCCTTCCGAGAAGAGCTTGGATTTCTTGGCCAAACTGTGGGAGATGACAGGACTTCTCGTAGATCGTAAATTGTAAGGCATTATGGAATGCAGGGGGTGATGGAAGATGAACATGCGAATTTCTGGCTTAGCTACAGGACTCGATACGGATCAGACGATCAAAGATTTAATGAAAGCCAGCCGCCTACCACTCCAGAAGCTGGAACAAGACCGGCAGAAGGTGGAATGGCAACGGGAAGCTTACAAAGAGGTTCAATCGAAAATTGTCGATTTCAGGAACAACAAACTTTCGCAGTTCAGACTTGAGAGCACACTGTTATCGAAAACCGCTGCATTGTCAGGCAACACCGCTGCGGTGACAGCCTCCGCAAGAGCAGATGCCATCAGTGGCACCATCGAGATTTCTGTCACGAATCGAGCTGTTGCAGCAACGAATCGCAGTGCATCGGATATACGGATCAACTCGAACTTCAATCCTGACAATCCGTTAAGTAATGAGATGGAAGACGGCACAATTACCTCGATCAACCTGGCAACGAACAACACGATCACGTTGAACGGGAAAGAAATCGCGATAGAGTCCGGAGATTCACTGAATGATATCATCAAGAAAATCAACAAGCAGACGAACGTCACAGCGTTCTATGACAGCTTCACAGGCCGCATGTCACTCGTTTCTAAACAGACGGGTGAAGTGAACGGAACGAGCGGTACAAACAGCACAATCTCCATCGCAGGGGCGCTCTTCACAGACACATTGAAAATAACGCAAGGCAGCGCACAAGAAACCGCAGGCGCGAATGCCAACCTCGTGATCAACAATATCGCCACGGAGCGAACGA
>JBILCM010000092.1:0-8397 GCA_044353165.1 Paenibacillus sp. | reverse complement strand
GTGAATGGAATGCGAATGATCTGCCAATCTCCCTTATTTGCGATAAAATCTGCTTGATATACAGTCCAACCACGGCGATCGCGCATGTTCAGTCCATAGCGCTTGCCGTCGCCACGATAAGTGACCTCAACGCCTGCATAATCACTCAAATCCACTGGTTCAAAACGCGCTTCCACCGAAGCAAACCCGCCATTGTTTTCTAAACTCACTTCTCCGGAAAATAACGCAGACCCTTGCTCCGTGGGGGCCATCCGACTGCGACTCACGCCACCCATAACACCATCATTGACGATATTCCAATACGCCCAAGCAGACGACTCTGCAAAATCGAATAGAACGCTGTCTTCACTCCATGCGGCATTCAACGGTTCGGTCTCCTCCTTCCACAACCCATTCATCAATAATAATAACAAGGAGACTAAAAGTACGATGAGTCCACTCCATATATAACGCTTTTGCAACAGGCTGCACCTTCTTTCCATCTCAGAATGATGTTGATAAAGTGCTTCAATGCGATTGTAACAATCGTATTGGATTGAATACAAATGTGGACCGGAACAAATTTGTGTTTGTTTCGACTTCTAACTTAGGTGGCTGGATTGACACGGAAATATAGTAAGAATAAAATAAAGTAAGAATTTAAACGAAGTAGGAGTGAGCTGTGATGTCGGAATCAAGAATGATATCATCCAAAGGGCAGGTTGTCATTCCGAAGGCGGTTCGAGACTATTTACAAATCAAGGAAGGGGATATGCTTTCGTTCCAGATTAAGGAGACGGGCGAAGTGTATCTATTGCCGATGCGAGCGGGTCACCCGAATTCGTTATTTGGGATCATGCCCGCTAAACAAGATATGGATACAAGCGATGTAGAACGTATGATTCGGGAATCCCGACAAGCTTCCATTGATGAACAGGAGGATGCTTGAGTGAAGGAGTTGCTGGTCGATACGAATGTGATCATACGGTTACTATCCGGAGATCATGAAGAACATGCGGAGGCCGCGAGAAAACTATTTACTTTGGCTTATGAGGGAAAACATAGAATATGGATTCATGCGATGGTTATTGCTGAATGTTGTTATGTACTTGAGGGAAAATATTACGGATATGACCGACATACGATAGCCCAACATTTGATTGCGTTATTACAATTAAAAGGAGTCAAATGTTTCGAACCTGCGATTTTGTCCAACGCACTACATTTGTACGCAAGGACAGATGTAGATTTTGTAGATGCTTATCTGGCGATTCTTCAACAAGAAGGACAAGACGGTGTGGCCACTTTCAATGACAGCGATTTTGTCAAATGTGGTTGTGTTTATTTCGATCCAAGAGAGTCAGGATGATTATCTTGCTTTCGCCGGTTTTATAAGCGACAATTATTTTAATAATCTACACGAGAGGAGAGGTGAGCGGCTTGAACGGGGGAAGTTCCCTTTGTGAAACAGAGCGAGAATTCATTCAGGAAATTTTGACGAAGAAGTTGAACGCTGTTACGATTTTCTTGTTTGGTTCTTTTGCTCGGCGCACAACTCATTCTGAAAGTGATGTAGATATAGCTTTCATAAGTCCTCATCGTACCCATAGGTATGATGTGTTTTTAGTTGCTCAAGAATTAGCATCAAAACTAAATAAAGAGGTCGACCTGATTGATTTGAATCAAGCATCGACCGTCATGCAAATTCAGATCATTCAAGAAAGTGAATGTTTGTATGATGAACGCTCTGATGACACCACGTTATTGAAGGTGAAGTGGATGAAGGAATACGCTCGTCTGAATGAAGAAAGAGAGTGTATTTTGGATGAAATCACAGAAAGCAGGACGATATATGGTGTATGACGTGATATTGAACAAGGTGGCAATCATCGAAAGGTGTTTGCTGCGAATCCATGAAGTATATGCGAATGACACCCGTAACTTGCACGACTTTACAAAGCAAGATTCGATTGTATTAAATATTCAGCGGGGATGTGAAGCCGCGATAGATTTGGCGATGCATCTTATTTCAAGTCAACATTGGGGGATTCCGCAAAAAAGCAGAGAAGCTTTCGAAATCTTACATAAAAATCATGTGATTGATGAAAATACAATGAATCAGATGCAGGCGATGGTAGGTTTTCGTAACATTGCAGTGCATGATTATCAGACACTGAACTTAGAGGTTCTTGAAGGAATAGTTAAACATCATCTTGTGGATTTTAAGCAATATACAAAAGCGTTGTTGCACTTTGTTGAGCAGCTTCATACTCGGAGGGATAAGAGATGAAGCATTATGAAGTGACGGCGGCCATACTCATACATCACCATGAGATCTTGTGCATGCAAAGAGGGACAAGTCGATTCGATTATATCTCACACAAGTTTGAATTTCCGGGTGGCAAAGTGGAAGTAGGCGAGACTCTAGAAGGTGCTTTACAGCGAGAGCTGAAGGAAGAATTGTCTGTTCATGTGGAAGTGAAACCGGAGCACCATTTTCTCACCGTACAACATACCTACCCTGACTTTAGGATCACCATGCATAGTTATTTGTGTTATGTATCCAGCAGACAATTGACAAGAAGCGAACATATTGCCGAAGTATGGCTGAAGAATGATGCATTAGACACGTTAGACTGGGCGGCAGCGGATTTGCCCATCGTTAGAAAGTTAATGGAGACCCCGATATGATCATAAGAGATCAGCTTGCACGATCTTTACATACAGGTTTTATGGATGATAACGCAATGTCTTTGGTCGAGTATAGACCCCAGTTACTGCTTAATGATGCCAAGAAGGGGCAGAAGGTGCTCACGAGTCTCCTTCACGAGCTGAATCATTGCGATGCATTTTTCTTTTCTGTCGCTTTTGTTACCAACAGCGGTGTCGCTGCGCTCATTCATATCTTGAAGGAACTCGAAAGTAAGGGTGTTCGAGGGAAGGTGATGGCCTCCCAATATCAGAATTTTACGGAGCCGAAGGCACTAGAGCGACTGATTGCATTAAAGAACGTGGAAGTTAGAGTTGTAGTCGAGCATAATTTCCATGCCAAAGGGTATATCTTTAAGAAAAATGATTCGTACAGTCTTATCATCGGGAGCAGCAATCTTACACAAGACGCGCTAAGTTACAATAAAGAATGGAACATCAAACTGACTTCGCTAGCGAATGGTTCGTTAGTCAGAGAAACGGTGTTGGAATTTAACCAGACGTTCGAGCATGCTACCGCAGTAAATCGTGATTGGATTCAAGAATACCAGAAAATATATGACGTCCATCGCCAATATCACTTCTTCAATAAAGGATTCGAAGCCGAAGATGAAGTTCTAGACCCTCGTGCTCATGGTAAGGTTGCAGAAAGCAGCGAGCGGTATGCGACGGACGATCAGACGAACACTACATTGCAAGGCCCATCGATTCACAAGGTGAGACCGAACAAGATGCAGGTTGATGCGCTGCGATCCATAGAAAAATTAAGAGATGCAGGCTGTTCGAAGGCGCTGCTTATTTCTGCTACAGGGACGGGGAAGACCTACCTGTCTGCGTTCGATGTGATGAAGAATAAAATTAAGAGATTTCTATTTATTGTCCATCGAGAGAACATTGCCAGCAGCGCGATGAGAAGTTTTCAGAAAGTATTGGGTTCAACGGTGAGCATGGGATTACTGAGCGGCAATAGCAAAGTGTATGATGCAGATTACATCTTCTGTACCATACAAACGCTGTCTAAAGATGATGTACTAAGCAGATTCCACTCGCGCTACTTTCAATATATCGTCATAGATGAAAGTCACAGGGCCGGAGCGCCGACGTATCAGAAAATAATGAATCATTTTCAACCTGAATTTCTGCTTGGGATGACGGCTACTCCGGAGCGAACGGACGGGTATGATATTTTCAAACAATTTGAATATAACATTGCCTATGAAATTAGACTCCACAGAGCGTTAGAAGAGAGAATGCTGTCTCCTTTTCATTATTATGGGGTTACCGATGTTTTCATTGAAGACGAACGGATGCATGAAACGAAATCGTTCCTCCAATTAACCTCAGATGAACGAGTGACGCAAATTATCGAGAAGGTGAATTTCTATAGCACGCATGATGGTGTCATCCGTGGGCTTTGTTTTTGCAATTCGAATGAAGTCAGCAGAGAACTCTCGAAACAGTTTAACATCAGGGGATTTAGAACGATTGCGCTGTCGGGCGAAAGTTCGGAAATCGAGAGGGAGAATGCGATTAAGCGCCTAGAAAGTGATGACGAAGCGCGTAAATTGGATTACATCTTCACGGTTGATATATTCAACGAAGGTGTAGATATTCCGCGGGTCAACCAGATCCTCATGTTAAGACCAACACAGTCAGCCATCGTCTTCGTGCAGCAATTGGGAAGGGGACTCCGCAAAGCGCCCTGGAAAGATTACTTGACGGTCATTGATTTCATCGGCAATTATAACAACAATTTTCTTGTTCCGATCGCACTTTATGGGGATGCAAGTTACAACAAAGACAGAATCAGACGATTGCTCTCCACCGGAAGCAGTACAATACCTGGGGCATCTACTGTCAATTTTGACAAGATTGCGAAGGAACGCATATTTAAAGCGATCGATCATGCCAATATGCAACGCAAGAAGGACCTGGTGAGAGATTACGATCTACTTGCATTCAAACTCGGCAGAGTGCCAATGATGATGGATTTTATACATCATGGTTCCAGAGACCCGAAACTGTATGCGGAATATTCCAAATCGTATTTTAATTTTGTATCCGATAGAGAGACGCTTTATAGAACAGTGCTACATGATAGGCAAAGAAAGTACCTGGAGTTGCTGACGAGTGAAATATTGAATGGCAAAAGAATCGAAGAACTTATCGTGCTTAGAGAACTGATCACAGCTAAGCAATGCTCAAGAAAGAGGCTCGAGGAACTGCTTCTAGAAACATATGGCATCACATTGAGCGATAAACTTTATCATTCGATCGTGACCAATTTAAAATTGGAGTTTGCAACAGACAAGTTGGACAATAAACTTGTTCCCTTGTCGCAAAAATTCGGAGTGCGTCTTGTATCTGAAACCGATGGTGTCATCATCCTGAATGAACAATTTGCGAGTGATCTGACCCATGAGGTTTTTGCGCTGTTTCTTGAAGATATGATCGCTTACGCACAATATGTCTATGATCTGGATTATGGGCAGAATGCATATGTTGATGGATTTATCTTGTACAAGAAATATGCCAGGAAAGATGTTTTTCGAATCCTTTGTTGGGAACAAAATCCCGTTGCCCAGAATGTTGGAGGGTATATTGTAAGCAAGGACAAAACCAATTGCCCGATATTCGTAAATTACCACAAAGAAGAAGACATCAGCAGCACTATGAAATTCGAAGATATGTTTATCAATACCTACACGTTCCAATGGATGTCTAAGTCTAAGAGAACGCTGGAAAGTCCGGATGTGAAGGCGATTCGTGACTACAGGCAGGGGCTGCGTATCCCTCTGTTTATTAAGAAGCACAACGACGAGGGCAGCGAGTTTTATTATATGGGGGATGTTACCCCGCAAGATCACTCGTTCGAACAAACTTCCATGCGAGATGATCAAGGGAAGGAAATATCTGTCGTAAAAATGTTACTTACTTTACAACACCCTGTGGAATCACATATGTATATGTATTTGACGACCAAATAATGACGTATGGCGCGCATTGATTTTGAGATATAAAAAAATGTTAGCGCTTTATTGACAACGCTTACACATAGGTATAGGGTAGAGGTGTGGATCAATGCTTAACTACTATTGGAGGTGTGGTATGGATCTTTTGGTATTGGCAGCGCAGTACACATTCTGGATTGGGTTTGTTGGCATGGCCGCAGCAACGTTGTATTTCTTGCTTGAACGCGGAGATTTGAAGGCAGAGTATCGCTCCACGGCAACATTGGCAGCACTGGTCACTTTCGTTGCAGCAGTGCATTACTACTTTATGAAAGGAGAAGTGGGTACAGACGGGTTGCTCGCTTCAATTAGCAATTTCCCGACGGAAATTCGCTATATTGACTGGATTATTACGACTCCGTTGTTGTTGATCAAGTTCCCGAACTTGCTCGGTCTGAAGTCCGGTGCGGGTTCACTGATTACAAAACTCATCGTGGCGGATCTGATCATGATCATCTTCGGATATTTGGGCGAGACAGATATCAATAACGCGGGCGGTTACACGACCTATGGATTAATTACATTCCTCATTGCTTGTATTGCCTGGTTATATATCATCTACTTGCTCTTCACAACCGTGACCGAAGCGGCGAAAGATAAGGCGCCGGCGATTCAGAATGGGTTGCGTATCATGCGCTACTTCATCTTGATTGGATGGGCGATTTATCCATTGGGTTATGCCGTTACATTGCTTGGCACCGGTGATCAATTGGGCGTCATTCGTGAACTCGTCTACAACTTTGCAGACTTGGTCAACAAAGTGGGCTTCGCATTGGTCGCATTGGCTGCTGTGAAACAAATGAGCAAAGCATAGAACATCCTACCTCCAGATACACATAATCATTTCCGCTGTCATGAGTGTGAACTCGTGGTCAGCGGATTTTTGTTATTATCGATTTATTTTTTTCGTTGACTGCAATAAAATAGTTCATTAAAATCATATATGAGAATATTTGTTATTATATATGGAATAAGGTGGTCATGAATGGTGTCAACCGCTCCGGCATTGGATGGCGGTCTCCGCATTCTCGAATTGATTGTGGCACGAAGAGAGATCGGGTTCAGTCAACTGAAGCTGGCACTTGATATTCCTGCAGCGAGCCTGAATCGGTATTTGAAGGTGCTGATGGAACGAGGATACGTAGAAAAAAGCGAGCAGTCGCAATACGTTATAGGCGCCGGGTTACGAAATTTGAGCATCGAGAACAGTGCGGATGCGCTGGCACCGATCGTCGCGCCGCTATTGAAGCAGATTTGTGAGGCCACTGGGCATACCGCGATCTGGTTCGATTGGTTGAACGGACGGATGCGGTGCCGCGACAAGGAGGTTGCGCCCGAAGGCGTCGTGATGCAGTCGATCGGGGAGAGCCGCACGGACTATGCGGTGCAACCTTGGGGTTATTTGTTCCTCGGCACACTTGCACCGAAGCGGCGCAAGTTGCTACTCGCGAGTGGCACACTTGGCGCTTACCCGGGGCGGATTCCTGACGAAGCGGAAGTGGAGCGGGCGATCATAAGGGCGTCAGAACTTGGATACAGTGATGATGCGGGTAAGTTATATATGAATAATCGACGAATCGCTGTACCGGTCGCGTATCATGGACAGATT
This sequence comes from Paenibacillus sp., assembly GCA_044353165.1. Classification (GTDB taxonomy): domain Bacteria; phylum Bacillota; class Bacilli; order Paenibacillales; family YIM-B00363; genus JBILCM01. The sequence continues at coordinate 1,089 of JBILCM010000092.1, read as the reverse complement.
CGGGCGGCGATCGCTGTGGGTATGGCCGGAGTCGATTACCCGCAGGAGCAGATCCAGTCCATCGTCCGCGTGTTGAAAGAGAAAGCATTGATGGCATGCCAATATGCAGAACAAGACGACATGAGAGGGTGTTCATAAGATGACACAGAAACGTGAACGGAAGCCGAATTTGATTTACATCCTGGCTGATGATATGGGGTATGGGGATATTTCCTACTTGAACGAGCACTCCAAAATTCATACGCCTTATCTGGACCAACTAGGCAAGGAAGGCATCGTATTCACGGATGCCCATTCTTCTTCGGCGGTATGCACGCCATCGCGGTACAGCATTCTGACCGGGCGGTACAACTGGCGTTCGGCGCTGAAGCATGGCGTCCTCTTCGGTTATAATGATCCGTTGATTGAATCGGAGCGTCCGACGGTCGCTTCCATGCTGCAGGAGAACGGATACCGGACGGCATGCATCGGGAAGTGGCATCTAGGCTTGGCATGGGCCAGAAACAGTGAGGAGAAAACCGATGTGGATTACTCCCAACCGATTGCAAACGGGCCGTTGCAGCAAGGATTTGAGTATTTCTATGGCATCAGCGCTTCGCTGGACATGGACCCATACGTTTATATTGAGAATGACCGAGTCACGGCAATGCCTAATCGAATCACAAGCAATGACGATGTCATGGGCTTCTGGCGCGAGGGGCCGACGGGTTCCGATTTCGTGCACGAAGACGTGCTGCCGCAGCTTACTAGCAAAGTGCTGGAGAAGATCGAGGCTTACCGCGAGCAGCCATTCTTCATTTACTTCCCGATGCCTGCGCCGCATACCCCCATCTTGCCTACGTCTGAATTTGTCGGGAAGTCGGGGACGAATCTATATGGTGACTTTGTTCTGATGTGTGACGATGTAGTCGGTCAAATTATGCGCAAGCTCGACGAACTCGGTTTGACCGATGACACGATCATCGTGTACACGAGTGACAACGGTTGTTCACCCCGGGCCGATTACCCGGCTCTGCTCGAACTCGGGCACAATCCGAGTTATAATTTCCGCGGACATAAGGCGGATATATACGAGGGTGGCCACCGCAT
>JBILCM010000033.1:0-25391 GCA_044353165.1 Paenibacillus sp. | reverse complement strand
GAACAATTCAGGATACCCCTCGGGTAGATATGTCGGTTGATTCGTGAGCTGGAACATTCGCTCGCCATAAATATAGATGTGCCCTAGCTGCCAACGCACATTATTATTAAATGGTTGCGGGATGTGATCCGCTTGTTCCTCTGTCATCCCTTCAACCATGCGAATGAAACCTCTGCGCGTGCGCTGCATTTGCCTTAGAATTACTTCTTCCATTTTCTCATCCTCCTGTGTTATTTGATCGGTTCGGTTTCGTTGCCGTACAATATAAACTCCGAAGGCGTCAACCCCGTCATCAATCTAAAGCTGGAACTGAAATGACTGTAACTTTTGTAACCTAGCTTCAGTGCAACATCCTCAAACCGTTTTTCCTGAAGTAACAGCTGTTTCGCGAGTTTCAACCGCTCTTTGATCAAGTATTCCTTGGGCGTAGTACCCATCTCCTCGACGAACATCTTGGTAAAATAATTCGGATGGTATCCACACAATTTCGCCAACTGACGCACATTCCAATGAATTTCCGGTTGATTCACCATCGCTTGATAGGCGGGTTTCAGTCTGCTTTGTTGCATCTTCTGTTCAACCCGGGGGCAAAAATGGCGGATGATCATCGTCAGAATCTCTATGATGGTAGCCCGCAACTTTAATTCATACAAGATTTGCTTGTGAGCATACTCCTCCGTCAATTGCTTGAACAACGGTTCCAATCCCGTAATCGTAAAAATGTATGGAATTTTGACGGCATCCATTCCTGCAACTTCCACCTCATCATACGAGCCATCCAAAGGCAACATGTCGGTCTCTGCAATATCTTTAATTTTCGATGCAGGATGAACGGGATGAGGCGATTCGCTGTTCCACTCGAAGTGGACACTGTAGTGTATCGAATTTTTCTTAATCGTATATTGATAAGGTTGTCCAGGATTAATATAGACACATTGACCAGGGTGAATCACATGCCATCGGTTACTCAGTCGCACCGCGGCTTCCCCTCGAACGAGATAGAACAATTGATAGTCTGGAATGTAGCGTAACGGCCATTGATAATCGCGTGCCATGGAACGCCGGTTGGCAAAATTCACTCTGGGAATGATTTTCGTTACATCTCCAATATTCATCGATTCCCACCTTTACGAATCTTCTATTTTCGCATGAAAACGATCGTTTTTTTGAATGGTATCGCAAATAGAGCTGTTTTACAATCTTTAATAGAAACTATCGCATGGGAGTTGTCTCACGTGAATCGCAAACCAAACATCATCCTCATTATCACAGATCAACAACATGCCGGCATGTTGAGTTGCGCGGGGAATAAGCATCTCCACACCCCTGCCATCGACAAGTTGGCATCACTTGGCGTCCGATTTGAAAAAGCGTATTGCACGAATCCACTCTGTTCTCCCTCGCGGTTTAGTTTATTCACAGGAAGAATGCCTAGTGAAATCAACATGCGAGATCAGACGGCCCTTATAAAAATTATACCCTCTCACATGAGAGATAATGGTTTAGGTCATTTGATGCGTAAAGCCGGGTATTATACAGCTTACGGGGGGAAGCAACATTTTCCAAAAATGACCGCAGCCGACCTAGGGTTTGATGTCATCTCCACAGATGAACGTGAGAAATTAGCGACCGATTGTGCCGAATTTATAAAAACGCAACGCGATGAACCTTATTTTCTCGTGGCTTCCTTCATCAACCCGCATGATATATGTTACATGGCCATTCGTGATTTTCAACAAACCGAGGAAGAAAGAAAGATTATACAGTCGGGGAAAAAGCCACTCGAAGCGTTGGACGAGGCGCTGACGATTCCAAGTCATATGACAAGAACAGAATTTATGAGAACATGCTGTCCGCCATTGCCGGACAACTTCCTCCCGCAACAAAACGAGCCGGAGATTATCGAAGAGATGTTAAAGTCTCGGCCGTTCCGTTATGAAGCGCGCATGCAATATAGTAGCGAACAATGGCGGATGCATCGTTGGGCTTATGCGCGTCTGACCGAGCGCGTGGACCGACAAATCGGGATCTTGCTCGATGCGCTGGAATCGAGTGGACAGCTGGAAAATACCGTCATTATGTTCACCAGCGATCACGGGGATATGGACAGTGCTCATGGCATGGAACACAAAACCGTATTCTATGAAGAGTCCACCCGAATCCCATTGATCGTGGTCAGTCCGAATGCACCTCAAGCGCAAGTCAACACGACGCAAGTGGTTTCCAATGGACTCGATTTGGTGCCAACAATCCTTGCCTATGCTGGGGTCACAGCACCTGCTGACCTTCAAGGTCAGAGTCTCAAGTCACTGGTGGATGGGAACGGCTCATCTTTCCAACGTGATTATGTCCCCCTTGAGAACGAGATCGGTTCCATGGTCGTTACAGGCAGATTCAAGTATGCCCTCTTTGATTACGGGGAGCATCGCGAGCAATTGTATGACTTGATGGCGGACCCCGGGGAAATGCGGAATTTCGCTCAGGATGTAGCGTACTCCGACATCTTGCGCGAACACCGTGAATTATTCACAAAGCAATGGCCGGACAAATATCATCTTTAACATGAGGGAGCGCCACCAGGCTAACTCCCGATACAGATCAACGCCTTCAGCGTCCGGTGATATAGCTTCCCGTTAGCGAATGAAGGCGTATTCACCGACCACGTCTCGCCAAGCGGGCCGAGGTCGTTAACGCTCACAAGCGCATGCTCATCGAATTGCGGTGCGGTGGTGTCGATGCAGTAGACGGTGCCTAACATCGTCGTGAAATAAATCATGTTGTTGACACAAATCGGGCTCCCATTAAAGTTCCAATACCAGCCATCTCGACGCGATCGCTTATCGCACGACACGTCTAGCCCGCGCGAATTGACCGTCTGCGTCTCAAGTTCTGTGTTCCAGATGCGCTCGCCATCGGATCGCTGTGCTACCGGCACTTCAAGCAGCTCCACACGGCCACTCACAAGATCCACCTTGCACAGACTGTACTCCGGTCCAATATTGCGGTGGCGACCTTTCTTAAAACACATGAAGTACAACTTATCCTCGATCAAGATATTCGTAAACCACGCTGGGAAAATGTCCAGGTCATACGTCTTCTTAAAATTCACATTCGCTTCAAGCACATAATGACCTAGTTGCGGATCAAATCGACGCACATCACAGGCGTCCGTCAATGAGATTTTTTTGACGAGTTCACCGGTTTGCGGATGCAACACATGGATGACATTCTCGCTCTCTGTGAACCACAAAGCCGCCTTCGTATTGAAAGAGGCGTTGTATAACGCTGTACCTTCTTCTGTCTCGTACTTCCACATCCGCTGTCCCGTCTGCGTGTCGATCATCGAGTAACCCTTAGGTAACTCTGGAACTTGATGATGGCCGCCCCGACCCATTAACACAGAGACACCGTTACTGACGGGTGTGTTGTAGTGGGTGAGCGCGTCTTCAGAAATCCAGCGGAGATGGCCTGTGTGTTTGTTGAATCCATAAAGGTAGTTCCAACCCACATGCTTCTCGCCAGAAGGCCCCTCCCCGTCATAAGGCTCCATATTAACAAACATATCACCCGCGATGAACGGCTCAAATTGTTTGTTGAAGGGGAAATCAATCCCATCCAAGTGCATGATCGGCTTCCAAGTTCGCTCCCAGATCAAACGTCCACCGTAGTCATAACAAACGATCCGTCCGCTCGCGTTCGTGTACCACACATAAGTCCCGTCTGTTACAGGGGTCGGTGTTGTCGCATCACTAAAACCAGACATATATCCACAGTGCACATGACCTTGAATCTCTCGTTCCCAAAGTACGGAGCCATCCTTCACATCGATGCACAAAGCGACAATATCCGATCCCTTCAGATCTTCGTTGTTCTCGCTGCGAGCCGGTTTCATGATCGTCAGAAACAAGCGATCCCCGAAGATGGCAATCCCGCTCTGCCCCCCCTCAGGAAGCGTCGTTGCCCATGCAATGTTGTTGCCCGTCGTCACACTAAAACTTCGCGGAGGTTCCTCTGCTGCCTTGACGATCCCATGGCCTGAAGGCCCCCCGGCCATAGGCCAGTTATTCCACTCTGTAAGCTTGTGCATCATAATCCAGATTCCACCTTCTTGATAGATTCGATAACAAAATCCGTTGTCACCGGGAACGGCATATGGCTCATCGTTCCCTTCGGCGATACCGAGCGCTCTGCAATTCTTATATATTCCTCATCAGAAAGCTCGCGGTCAATTCCTAGATGTGCGAGTCGATAAGGCAACCCGATACGCGCGAAAAAATCGAGAATTTCTTGAATATACGCTTGAGGCCGATTCTCCATCACGAGTTGAACGAGAATGCCGTAAGCGACTTTCTCGCCATGATACGCGTGATGTGTGTCAGGAATCGTGGTTAATCCATTATGAACCGCATGTGCCGCAGCAGAACGGCAATTGTCTTCGCCAAGCCCACCGACCATCCCGCTAAAAAGGATGATGGCGTCAATAATTTTCTGCAACGCTTCACTGGCCATGCCCTGCTCAGCATCCCGGATCGCTTGTTCACTGTGTTCAATCAACGTATCATAACAAATTCGCGCTGCTGCCAGTCCGCCAACAGTAGGCAAGTTATGCGGTTTGCCAATAGCGGATTGAGGGGCTTCGATCCACTTGGCCAGCGTGTCTGCGATGCCCGCCTTCAAGTAACGAACAGGCGCAGCCGCAATCACCTCGGTGTCCACGAGACACAGAATCGTACCGCGCACGTATACCGGGAAATCGACATAGACGCCTTGCTCCGAATACATGACAGGGAAATTCGCTACCGCAGCGCAAGTCGCAGCAATCGTCGGGATCGCCACGAATGGACGATTCATCGTCTGCGCTAGATTCTTGGCAGTGTCCAACACTTTCCCGCCGCCTACACCGCAGATGAGGTCGATATGCGCTGGAACGAACGCTTTCAACCGATCGACTTCCTCATAGGAACATTCCCCGCGATACTTCTGTACCTCCACACGAATCCCAGCCGCCTCTAGACTCGGCATGATCCGATCCTCGCAGCTTGCCCAAGACTTATTCCCGGTCACAATAAAGATAGACTTGCCAAATTTATCGATCCATTCCCCCGCATGATTCAGTATCCCAGGCGATTGAACATAAGCATTCGGTGTTCCCTGGACAAAATGCACTCCGTTCATACGACGCTCCCCTTCGATTGTGTCATCATCGCTCTTCATGAAAAATTATACAACAGTTACGTTGTCCTGGTCATACGAATATTGAATCCCGTCACCCTTACGCCCGAAATTCCGACGGATTTTTGCCCGTCACTTGCTTAAACAACTTGGAAAAATAATGAATCGATGAAAAGTGGTGCTTCTCCGCAATTTCCGTAATGCTTAGATCAGAATGCAACACATCTTCTTTGGCATGTTGAATTCTTTGGTGATGAATGTATTGGGTAGGTGGCATTCCCGTCGTATGACGGAACAGTTCGTGAAAATAACCACGGCTTACATGAATGCTGCGGTAGTACGTTGCGAGGGGGAGAATGCGCCCATGCAGGAGATCATAATCCAACTGCTTAAGCACCTTCTGGATTCTCAGATCTGGTATGTAATGTTCTTCCTTAAGTACTTGTGAAAGAAATAGTTCGATAAACTGCAGAAAATGATGCTGGACCTTCATGTTATGCATGAAGGTTTTCTCGTTGGCATGTTGATTGGGTGTGTAGAATTTTTCAAACAATTCCATCCATTTGGACAATGTGTCCACCTGGCTCGTCATCCGAATCGGATAAGGAAAGTGGGGCCCGATAAGCGATGGGTTCACTTTCGAATCATCAAAGAAAATGATGGATGCACTCGTCGAATACGCTTGACGATCACGGTAGCTCCAATCAAAATAACAGCAAACATGAACCATGGGATCATCCCTGTCCGCAATCCAATCGTGTTTGAGTCCCGCGGGAATATACACCAATGAGCCTCTCGCCACTTCGAATGCATCGGATGCCGTTGTGATCTCTCCTCTTCCTTCACTGATCAAATAGAGCGATGATGCACAGCATACTCTTGATCGGCTGGCTTGACCCCTCATGAAAGGAAAGCGCGTTGCGAAATACACATACGGATGAATGTGCGCGAAGTCCATCCATCATGCCCCCCTGTTTTTTCGTGCGAAAAAGTATGACTATTGTATAAATATTTGACGATGTTGTAAAGACAGAAACTCGAGTAAATTGTTATATTAAACTCAATTCAATCCATTAAATTCAAAGAAAATTGGAGTGATCACGTATGATTGATACGAAATACTTGTTGACAGATGAACAAATGGCTCATTTTATCACCAAAGGGTATGTTGTGCTGCACAATGACATTCAAGAACAATTACACAAGAAAGTGATGCGCCAGATTGATCATGTTTATAAGGAAGAAGGAAACCCCGGCAACAACATTCTACCTCGCGTCCCTGAGATTCAGCAGTTTTTTGAAACGCCTATCGTCAAGGGTGCGCTCACAAGCGTTCTGGGAACCGACTACTATATGCACCCGCACCGGCACTGTCACTATAACCGACCTGGCAACGAAAATCCTGGGGGTGGGCAATGGCACAAGGACGGTTATTGGTCTTCCATGCGCAGCCATCGTCCTTGGTGGGTCATGATCTTCTATTACACTCACGATGTCACGGAAGAGCTGGGACCTACGGCGATCATGCCTACCACGCAGTACCATTCTAAGTTTCTTGGCGACAAGGGCGAGACGATTCTGCCCACAGGGAAAGCCGGAACGATGGTACTCGTCCACTTTGATTTGTGGCATCGGGCGTCGCATAACATTTCCAATCTAAACCGTTACATGTTGAAATTCCAATTTATTCGTCTGAAAGCACCTGAGTACCCGACATGGAATCACCGTCAAGAGCAACTACTCATCCCAACAGGGTTGCCGGTGCAGCATCTCAACTTGTGGCAAGATGTTTGGGATTGGTTGCGAGGCCAAGGGAGTTCCCAAATAACAAAACCTGCGATCGATGAAGGTTCATGGTTACATTTGCAGCAAGAACTTTCATCAGAAGATGAAATGATACGAAGCCAAGCGGCCGATGCGCTTGGGATGCTCGGCACAAAAGCCGTATCGGCAATTCCTGAGTTGAGCCTATTGGTGGCAGGGGATTGTGAAGTTGTTGCTTTGAATGCAAGTTACGGTCTCGGACGTATGGGGCTTGAGGGCGTCGAAGCCTTGCTCGGCATCATTTCTGAGGGAAGCAAGTTAGCAGCTGAACGCGCTGCGTATGGATTGCAATCCGCTGGAGAGATCGCTATCCCTGGATTGTTGGCGTTGTTGGACCATCCGGATGACAAGAGAAGAGCCCTTGCCGTATTCGTGCTAGGGATGATGGGACCTCGTGCAACCGAAGCTGTTCCATCATTAATCCGTTGCCTCCAGGATGAGAGCGAGTGGGTGCAACGCAATGCGATTGAATCGTTGGGGATGATTGGCCAACCGTCGAGTGAAGTTGTTTCTGCGCTGACACAAGTGCTTGATCGTACGATCCAAACTGATTGGATTGAAGACGCTCCGCCGGTTGATCTCTATGCATATGACAAGTTCCAGCCCTGGATTCACAACAAGAACGGATATACGGCCGCCTTATCCCTGCTTCGCACAAGCAACGCCGATGAGGCTGCTAACGTTGTCAACGTCCTAGAAAAAGCATTGTTTGATCACGATCGTTATGTGAGAGCCTATGCGTTCGAAGCATTAAGTCACATACGAACGAAAGAAGCGGTGGATGTCATCATCCGACACGCCCGCTCCTCCCGTTGGTGCCCGGATACGAGCAAATTAAGTACATTCTAGGTTCAATTGGCTGTCGATTCGTCGTCAAGATAGAGAATTTCAAGATTGAGAATCTGACATTGTTCCGTATTATTGTAATTATTCATTGCGCGCAGCATCAGCTGCTCTGTGACGAACGGCTCCCAATGAATGACTTGCATACCCCGTTGATTGTGCAATGGGACGTTCGTAACACTTCGCAAACTATTATTGGTATCCAATGTGTACACTTCTACATCTTTCACGCGGGTGCTATCAGGGATAGCACTCGTTTCGGCTTGTGTTATTTTTAACCCGTATACGCGTTTCTTGCCCGACCAAGTAAGCTTCACCTCGCACGGCAATGCTTGGGGAGTCGCGACATGGCTACCTGGCAACTCGTGACCACTAATGACCCGTTCAAGGCCTTCCGTGATGACCATGATGATCGTGTCGCTCTCATGTGTGGCATGGAATTCAATCGCAAGGAAGCCATTCGTTTGATTCCATTGCAATTTACGGCCTGTCCTCAAATCAGTAACAGATCGCACGTTATACCCGCAATCACTGAGGATCAATTGATCTGCGTGTGATGACGTCTCCAATACATGAATATAATGCGTGTTGCCCCCCGGCTCTAACGTTGTTACTCCGGCAAACCCATCATTCCAATATCCCGGTGCGAACCCACCTTGTCCAAACCCGCCGCCTACGGTCTGGTGAAGCGATGGTTTCGCCCAAGACATAAAATCAACCAATCCTTCATGGAATGCTTGTAACGCTTCAGGGAAATCCCCACTCACCAGTGGACCGTAGCCTGGCACAGCGACCCAATTGTTCGCAACAATGGTAACGATTCTCTTGATATCATCCGGGTGATCACTTAACTCCGGTCGATAATCACCATATTTCCAACCGCCGATCGTCTTGAATGATGATTCGCGAATCGTAGGTGGCAACTTGGTGCTGTTCGGTAAGTTATAATGGTATGCCACGCCATAATGCGAACCTGGCGCCTTGGCATATTGATCCGCGCCCTTCCAATCTTCAAGCGACATCACATCTTCATCTTCCGCATAAGTGCTTGTATAATTGTTCTTAATATTGAGCGCATCCGGCATGCGCTGATGAACATAGGCGAATGTCGCCTCCTCAATGCGATGGTTCACATCTTTCGTATCCCAACCGTCATACCAAAAACCCGCTAGCTTCGGATAATTGGGGATGAGTTCATCAAACACGTCGCGCACAAAATAGTTGATAAAATGGTCGCGCTTAGCAATGTCGATCGCGGGGCTCTGCTTGTACTGACGATACGCCTCAGGATCAACCCAATTCACCCCTTCGAACTTGTTATATTTATTGATCGCCCATATCGCTTGATTTGTCATATACACGAGTACGCGAATGCCCTCTTGTTCGGCAGCATGCAGAATTTCTTGCAGAAAGTCTCGCTTCGTGCTTGGTGTGCCTGGCATGCCGGATGGCCATATACGCAAATAACCGCACGTGGAGTGGAATGTGGCTAGGATGATGTACTGTGCTCCAATGTCCCTGGCTTTCTTTACCCATTTGTCTGCGCTCCACCCCTGTTCCCATGCCGCATTTTCGAACGCTTCCGTATTTTTATAGGTCGGAGGGACATTGGCCAATTTCCAGTCAAAATTGCCGATATTCGTACCCCAGTGAATAAATAAGCCCAGCTTGGCACTCTGATACCACGATGCAACGCGTTCCTCTCGGCTCAAGGGAAAACTCCTGACTGTCGAATCCAGATGGAGGATCTCAACTTCAACAGACGCATCGTTATGATCGACGACGATTGCTCCTTCCTGGAATGTGGTGTCTTCGACACGAATAGCCAGGAACTGTTCTACAAAACAACGAATATCTTGATGCTTCGTCTCGATTCGCAATGTATACATATCCCCAGCGATTAACCGGACGTTAGATTTAGACAGAAGCACTTCCTCTCCTTGAATCACTTTGTACAACGACACTTGTTGCTGGGCACCATGCACAAGAAAATAATAACCATTGTTCCCATCCGCAGACCTGAACCTAACTTGCATCGTACTTTCAGCTGCACCTCTTATTCGTATTCTCGCAACCCAAGTGAAATCACCCCAACGTTCCATTCCGTTCCCCCTTGTCCATGTTTCTATTCATAGTAATTGATTCCGCGACCTATAGGAATGTAAAATATAACATGTGCTATATACATAATTTCATGGATTGAGGTGAAACCCGTGAGAGCAAACCACGAATACTCCATCCGCGTGGTAACCAACAAGTTGTGGGAGAATAAGACTGAATTCATGTTCCCGTGCGACCGGTACGAGACGTGGACGTTCTTTGCGGTGTTAGAAGGTAGTTTATCTTACACAATCAATGGAATCTCGGGAGTGGCCACGAAAGATGATTTAATCATATGCCCGCCTGGATTGGATTTCCATCGGAAGGTGCTCTCGAAATCGGTCACTTTTGTATATTGCAACTTCGATTGGCGCAGTGAGTCCAGTAGCGAATTGCAATATCGCGAGTTTTTCACCAAATCTGCGAATTACAAAATCAGTTCAGTGGAAGTTTCCCATTTTTGCAAAAAAGTCAATCGATTATTAATCTTGCATCCCCCTTCAGAGATCATGTATTTTAAGTGGATGGAACATCTCATCAATGATTTGTGGCTCTCGATTGGTATGGAAAAGCAGAATGAAGTCCGAACAGAAAATATGAAGCCGGATCGCATGATGTTGGACTTGATGAAGAAGATCGAAAGTGCCGCATTCGATAAGATCCAATTGAAGGACTTGGCACAACAATTCAATATTGGCAAAGTGCAATTAACTCGACGATTTCAACGCGCGTTCGGGATGAATCCCATGGAATATGTGATCTCACTGCGTTTGGAGAAAGCACGGAAGTTACTAACAGAGACCGATTATACAATTGACCACATCGCACAATTGTGTGGTTATGACAATGGCTTCTATTTCAGTCGGGTGTTCTCTAAATTCCAGCATACAACACCTTCGGAATATCGGAGGAAATATACATTGTAATCATGAGAAAGAGGCTGTTTACACAGCCCCTGCTCCAACATCGAAATTGATGTCTTTTGAATATTCGCCTACTTCACGCAACGTCATGACATCCTCAGGATGCAAATTTCAGAATGGCGGTGTGCTTTCACCTAATGACTTATACACGTTCGGAATCGAGATCGTGAACGTCGAGCCTACACCTATTGTGCTCATGACATGAATGTCGCCGTCATGCGCTTCAACGAGCGCTTTGGCAATACTCAATCCCAAGCCAACGCCCCCCGTGAATCGGGAGCGCGATTTGTCCGCGCGGAATAAGCGATTAAAGATGTAGGGCAGATCCTCTTGACTGATCCCGATCCCGTTATCTTCACAGATGATCAAGGTTTTGTCACTTGTCCAATCGACCTTCAGTATGACTTTACCACCATTAGGCGTGTACTTGATTGCGTTAGATAACACATTCCCAATGATCTGAACGATCTTATCCGGATCGACCTCACTGTAACAAGGAACATGAGCAGGTTCATAGATCAGCTTGGTTCCTCGGCGCTGCGCCATCGCTTTGAAGTTCTGAGCCACTCTGCGTGTCAATTCCACCATGTCGGTTCGTTTGATGTGAAGCGCAAACCGGGCACTTTCAGCTTCTGATAAATTCTCTAAATCGTTCACGAGTCGGGAAATGCGCTCGAGCTCTTCATAGATTTCTTTGAGTCTCGTTTCGTCTGCTGCATAGATGCCATCCTGAATGGCTTCCAGTTGCGAGAGCATGGACGTGATTGGTGTTCTCAGTTCGTGCGCAATATCTTCCATGAGATTTTGCCGCCAGTATTCTTGCTTCTTTAATTCCATAGAGACTTCATTCAACGTGGCCGCGAGGCGCCTGATTTCCTCGGGACCCCGAATGGGAATGGAGAGATCCCGATTCCCTAAGCGAATCTGTTTGGCAAAACCGTCAATCCGCAAAATATGTTTGGATAACATCTTCGATAACATGAGGCTGACGAGTATGGATAAAATTGTGATGATTAAGAAGAAAAAGTTAAACCGGGTTGTCATGATTTCGCGGTAATTGATCACAATCGGATTTAATTCACTGTTCGCTTCAATATAGGAAACTTTCAATGCCCCTGCCGTCTGGCCATTCGTAATATAATCTATGTCGTTGAATTCAGCCAATGTATCCTCTTCAAGAGGCGAGATCATATCAAGCCAGACTTCATCTCTACTGCTGTTCATATACTTGACCAATACGCCGTACAGATTGGCTCTGCGAATTAACCATTGCTGTTCTTCATCAGATAGCGGTCCGCTAGCAATCCCGTTGTTGCGCATGTCATCCATAATTTTGTAGGCGTTGCTCTTCATCGTATCTTCTTGGTAACTACTGAAGAGTTGTGCCCATTGCATGTTATAGAGGCTCGAGACGAATAAAATAAGCAACATGGAGAATGTGAAGAACGTGAGGAACAGAATCGTGTTTATTTTACGAAAAAATAACAAGATCGTTTTCATCGCTGTGGGGCATCGGGTTGCGCACCGAACTGATATCCGGAGCCGATAATTGTCAAGATATATTCAGGGTTTTTGCTGTCCCTCTCAATTTTCTTGCGGACGTTCTTAATATGGGTATCAATAACCCTACCATCCCCTTGGAAACGGTATCCCATAACCTCATAACAAAGATCCCGCCGGCTAAAAATTTTGCGCGGTTGTGTCGCCATCACACTCAGTAGTTTATGCTCAGTACTGGTGAGTTTCACTTCCACTCCATCAACCAATACCTGTGTCGGCATGTCCAAATCAAGGACAAGATGATGTTTATGAAAGGAAAGCACATGATGTTTCTTGCTCTGCTGAGGAACGGCTCTGCGCATCAATGCATGGATCCGGGCGATTAATTCTTTCGCCCGGAACGGTTTAACAACGTAATCATCCGCACCAAGATGAAGTCCATTAATCGTGTCACTTTCGCGCGACTTCGAGGTTAACATGATGATGGGTACGTTGGATTTTTCACGGATTTTGAGGCATACTTCTTCACCTGGCAATCCATCAAGCTTTAAATCCAGTAGGATGAGGTCATGTTTATGTTGATCATAGAGTTGGACAGCGTCATAACCATTCGCTGTTGCATGGACGTGCCAACCTTCATTCTCCAAGTAAGCTACTAACACTTCGCGGATTTTGGCTTCATCTTCCACCACGAGCACTTGCATACAATTCCCCTCAAATTCATGATGTTTACTCACATCTACAGTATACACCATGAACTCGTTCGCTTCTATGCGGATCGTGCTAGTTGGCAGCCAATTCCTCTGGGCGCATTGCTTTTAACTGTTTTTCGTACAAGTCACGATACAGTCCTTGTTGGTGAATGAGTTGTCGGTGGGTTCCACGCTCGACAATTTTTCCATGATCCATCACCAGAATCAGATCTGCTCTAACAACGGTAGCCAATCGGTGTGCAATGACGAATGTGGTTCGATTATTCATGAGACGGTCGAGCGCCTCAGTGACCAAATATTCGGACTCTGCATCGAGCGCAGAGGTTGCTTCGTCTAGGATTAAAATCTGCGGGTTTTTCAGCAACGCTCGGGCAATCGCAATGCGTTGTTTCTGTCCACCGGATAAACGAACCCCCCGCTCACCGATAATGGTTTCATATTTTAATTCCCATTCACTGATGAAATCATGTGCGTTCGCCATCCTTGCCGCATTCAGGATTTGCTGTTTGGATGCATTCGGTTGGCCATAGGCAATATTCTCGTATACTGTACCGGAGAACAAGATATTGTCCTGTAACACAACAGCGATGTGAGATCTCACGTCATTCACGTCGTAATCTTTGAGATCTACGCCATCAAGCACAATTTTCCCGCCATCAGGATCATAGAATCTCGGAATGAAATTGATTAATGTCGATTTACCCGCCCCACTCGGTCCAACAAGCGCAATCACTTGCCCAGGCTTGGCGTGAAAACTAATATCAGTTAATGCGACATTCCGCTCTGAAATCATCGGAATCGGATCGGGTTTCGTCTTAGGCGGAATAAAATAAAACTTCTTGAGCGGTTGCGCTCTGTCGACAAGATCGGGATCTTTGTTCTTGTCATCCGGATCCTGCACAGGGTGCTCCATGACATACGTAAAGTTAACGTTCTTAAACTGAATATCGCCTTTGCATTGTTTCAACGGCAACGGATTTTCTTTGTTTTTGACTTCCGGTTGAATGTCGAATACTTCAAAGATGCGCTCGATATTGGAAAGCGAGTTCTGGATCGTCACGTTCACTTGGGAGAAGCGTTCAATCGGTCCATACAATTGGCCTAAATAGGCCTGGAATGCAATCAATTCACCTAATTTCATGTGACCCTTCAATACGGCATACCCACCGACGAACCAGACGATCAGTGAACCGGTATGATTCAAGGTTTGGCTTATAGACCCAAGAATGTTGGACAGTCGATGTGCTGACATAGAGAAGGTATAGTGGCGTTCTGCTTGTTTGTTGAAACGGTCTAATTCAGTTTGTTCCCGGTTGAAGGACTGGACGATCTTCATACCCCCAATCCGCTCCACCAACACGCCGGAGATGCGCTCCATCTGGCGATGCACCGACCGGAAAGCGAACTTAATGCGAACGTTGAGATTGGTGAAGGTCAAATAGTACAACGGCAACACCCACAACGCTAGCAAGGCCAGCTTCCAATCCAATGTAAACAACATGAATCCCGCAAAAAATATTAAGAACAAATCAACAACGAGGTTTATGACCCCGCCGCCAATCAAGTTCTGGGCTCCATTCACATCATGCATAAGCCGCGACACAATGCTACCCACTTGCTTGCTGTCATAAAACCGCTGGGAGAGTGATTGCATATGGCCATACAACTTCAAGCGCAAATCAAGCACCATGCGATTGCCAAGATGGGCCGTAATGGTGTTGCGCACATGGTTTACAATGGTGCCCACTAAGAACACGACACCTAGAACGAGTACAACTTTATCGATGGTCCAGAACCCCTGAATCCCCATTAAAACTTCGTCAATCATAATTTTGGTCATCCAAGGGCCCACCAAAGGAACGGAGAAACGCAACATACCTAGCGTAATGATCAGCAGAATAAGGTAACGATACGGTTTCACAAAAGCTAGATAGCGCCTAACCAATTGTTTTTGCGCTTCTTTCTGTTGTTGTTCGTCTTTAGGTGTTTGATCCATGTTTGATAATCCCCTTCAAGTCCATCCACGACAATGCAATGGATGAATGCGCGGTCTCTCGCTGATCTTCGTTATGTTGAGTATACTACACATTCCTAGAATGTGACATTTAGGAAACCTGCAAATATCGGTTCTCCCCTCAATAATTGGGAATCTCGGTATGATTCAGATGTGATATCAAACCATTCTTACTTCTTACGAAGGTTTACTCCGTTTTTTGGGATTCACTGAAGCACCGACCCCTTATTCATTGCTTTGTTAGTCTAATAGACGCGGATCTCACAAACACGAGCATGGTCAATCCCGTTCGTCGCATGAACATGAAGTCGAATGCGATCGGTTCGCAAAGGTTTTGTCAACTTGTGAACACGCAGTCGCTGGTAGTTACCGTGTTCCTCGATGATGGTATGCCATTGTCCATCGACCATGCTTTCGATCGTATAATCTCTTACGGTCTCGAGCTGTGCTTTGCCATATTGCATCTTCTTAACGAAGTCATCTGAATGGCTGAGTGTCAGCACACGATGCATCCCTGTATCAAAGACAATGCGAATTTCGTTAGGCTCTATTTCTTCATCCCATTGGAGTTCAAGCCAAGCGGGCAAGCCCTGCTCAGGGTCACTCATCCAGCGGTTCGTTCCTTCGATGGAACGTCCTGGCTTGACACCCTTAGGTCCAGAGATGGCTCGACTCTGTCCCGAAATCACATTCGTTGTTGCACCCCGAGTTTGTTCACTGGATGCCGTCAAATTGGCTCTCCTCGCAAGATCAAATGGATCATCGTTATAAATTCCCGTCAAATAAGCATCGTCCTTCAACAATTGCTGTTGAATGTGCCGCATATGCTCCGGATTCCCTGCCAATGCATTCGGATGCACTCCGGCATGCACGGCATGAGCAGCAGCAGTTCCGACGCCTTGTCCGATCACGGCACATGTAGCCATCACTCGTGTCGAGGCAAAGGCAACATGTGTTGCCGAGATGTTACGACCGGCGAACATCAGGTTAACCGGACGCTCAGACACACAAGATCGTAGAGGGATATCGTAAAGCAATGGCACGGCAGTGGCGACTGCAGGTTTAAGATCAGGCGCATCGACCCCTTCAGGCGGGTGAATGTCAATCCCCCAGCCTCCATAGGCAATGGCATCTTCGAATACTCGCGTTTCCAACAGATCGCATTCTGTTAATATATGTTGACCAATGAATCTGCGACTTTCACGCTTCCCAGGTAAAAAGCCAAACCAATCGAGCGCCCAGTTATCTGCATTGTGATCGCCGCCATTCTTGATATGATCCCAGACACCGAGCATAATGGAGAGCAGTTCGTCACGAATGAGCTCATTGTCTTTAATCGTATCTAGGGTTCCGCCCCATTCACACCACCAATAGCCGTATTCAAGTCCTCTATCCGTTCCTGACGTCGCATGCGGTCTCAGTTTTAAATCTGCTTCTGTGAATTTCCGAGCCCACTTCGGCGCGATATACGGCACCGGGGCGCCCATGTTCCTCGCCTGAAACAGCAGGGTGGAGCCTAGTTTTTTGTCATCCGCAATGTCTTGCGCGAGCTGTTCCCCGAACTCCTCTTTCCCTTCACGACCCATCCGGTAAGGTGCGCCTGCTTCCTTGCCAAGACGTCCGTCTCCTGTACAATCCACAAACACTTTAGCATGAATTTCAAACTGATCTTCCGTCGATTGGCGTTCAGCGAACGCTTTGGTGATGACACCATTCTGTACGTCAGCACCGGTTACGGTCGTATTTAGCAAGAGTGTTAAATTGTCTAATTCCCTGCATTTCTCATATAAAATCAAATCCAACATCGAGGCGGATCTCTGTGGATTGCGCACGCTGTTCTCTAACCGAATTTCCTCGATGATCCCGCCTTCCCGGGCTTCGGTTTCTAATTCCTTGCTCCGACCGCCGCCGCCGTCCGCGCCTAAGATATGCATACGCACTTCACTCGAGGCATTCCCGCCAAGCACAGAGCGATTGTGGCACAGAACCACTTTGGCACCGTTGCGCGCAGCTGCGATGGCGCACGGTACTCCTGCAGGCCCGCCGCCAGCGACCAAAACATCACATTCTAATACATGAGTATCCATCATATCCTCCTTATGTTCCAACCGACTTCCAATGTTCATAGTCCGATTGTAACAAACAGGCACTGCAGTTCCCATGCATTATACTGATCAATCCCTGCACTAAATTTCACGCACATAAAATTGCTCGGGATAAACAATATGGACTTATTGTTTATCCCGAGCATAAATTGATTGCAGATCTCTTTAATTGAGTTCTCTTACTTTCTTATTGATCTCTTCCTCAATTTCTTTAAGTAGTGTGTTAATATCTTTACCACTGGTTCCATTAATATATGCTCGCCAAGCCTTATTTAATTCAGCCATGCCTATAGCGTCATATTTTGTATAATTTCGCGCCTGACTTGCATCTCCCATCAAGATATTCTTAGCATCATTCCTACTGATGAGGGGTTCATTCAGCCATAATTGTTCTCTTGTTTTATCTTTTCTTAACGTTGTCAATCTTCCGTTTTTTGTCATGTATTCTTGAACTTCATCGGATAACAAGACGTCTAAAAATTGCATCGCTGCGAGCTTATTTGGACTTTGCTTCGTTATAATATGCGTTAATGAATTAAATGGCATATTGGTGTATGGCTTATCCTTATAACTCGGGAACGTGGTAACGCCTAATTTAAGACCCGTTTCCACAGCAGGTTTGATATTTATAAAACTTGATCCTCGTTCTGGAAGAAGAGCAACTGTCTGATTCTTAGTAAATAAATTTAACGCAGTTTGATTCGCTGGTGGTCTATTCCCCGGAATATCATAAATCGACTTGGCAGTCTCAAATACTCTCTTCCAATCCTCATAAACGATATTTGCTTTCTTTGTTTTCTCATTGACGAAAGTTAACGGAAAAGCGTCAAAAAGTGCCCAGGTATTTAGTAACATACCATGGTATTGAACATTGCCATCTTTGCGGGTTAACGACTTTGCCAGATGATACAATTCATCCCATGTCATGCCGGGTTTTGGATAAGATATGCCGAACTTATCGAATATAGCTTTATTGTAATAAAGGAGACTATATTGAATCGAGTATGGAAGTGCGTTTAGTCCATTCGAATCAATAATCCCATATTCATCTAAGCTTGTTGGATTTAGCCGGTCTAAGTTAAAGTTTACTTCCTTCAACAAGGGTCTCAAATCAGTAGGCAGTCCAAGCTCCTTTAAATCAACCAACCCACCACTCCAGATTGCAATTATATCAGGAATCTGATTGGCAGTAACTAGCGTTTGAATGTTACCAACTTCTGCAGGTCTAAGGACCTTAAGTCGAATATGGGGATACTTTTCCTTTAATGGACCTCCTTGAATATAATTAAACTCTTCGTCAGATAAAACACCCGTATAAACACTAATAGTTACTTCCTTGGGAGGATTCATATTTTCTTTAGTTTGTGAATTTGCTTTCTCACTTGCAACCTTCTGGGCTGCGGATTTCTGAGCTGCGGCTTTCTGAGCTGCGGCTTTCTCAGCATTCGCTTTCTCTATTTCAGCTTTCGCCTTGGCCTCGGCCGCTACTTTCGCAGCTGTTTCCTTCTCAGCCAACAACTTCTCGGCAGCTAATTTTTCCTCTTCGGTCTTCGCTTCTGCCAATAGCCGTTCAGCTTCCGCTTTCTCTGCCGCCGCTTTCTCTGCTGCCGCTTTAGCCTCATCTTCAGCTACTTTCGCGGCTTCTAATTCTGCTTGTGCTTGCGTTGCAGCTTCTTCAGCTGCTTGTTTCGCTGCTAAGGCTTCCTCTTGTTGTGCAACAGTAGTATCCGTTTCCTCTTGCATCGGTTCAGCTGTCTCACTGGATCCAGAGCAAGCCGTGACAACTAATGTAAAAATTAAGAATAATATGAGCAGTACCTTCTTCATGAAAAATTGTCCTCCCTTTATTATAAATAAAACGCTTACACCAATCATAACTGCGTTCCATGTCGATTTCAGTTACACGATGGACATAAATAAGTACGATTTGGTCAATATTGGCAATTGATTCTTTGCAATCAATATAGGCTCGCTTGGGTGATTAATCCTTCTTCACATTTAAAGTGTTGGCAATTTGCCTAGCCAATTTTTGATAACCACTTGATGCAAAATGTACCGGTCCTTGCCAATCTTCTTTAACAAATTCATTCTTTACCAAATCGTACAAATTGTTTGTAGGAATATTGTGCTTTTTCATGATCTTGTCGGCTACCTCATTGTATAAAACAACATCTGATTGGACTCCCCAAGTATTCCCATCTAAAAAATAAGTTGTGTTCGCCCAGACTAGCTTAGCACCTGTTTTCTTTAACTCTAACACTAATTTTTCAAGTTCCTGACCGTATTTTTCAATCGGAACGCATTGTGTGCCCGTCTTTGGCGTTGCAAGTTTTCCATCATCGGTTATGTACTTTAGTGCGTGAAGACCCCAATTAAAATGAATGACCGAGAATTTTATTCCTCTTTCATTCTCAACTTTAGTAACATAGTCATACACAATTTTTGCCCAATCGTTCACTCTGTTAAATCCTGTGGCACCATGTATAACTTCGGCAATTCCTTGCATTTCACCACGAAGCGGAAGATTATATCCACCAGAAATCGAATCACCCAATATAGCTATATACGGGATATTATCACTAGTGCCACCATTAGATGCTAATGTGTCAAGAATTTTAGTTGAAACAACATCACCTGCAAGCTCTTTGCCTTCTTGGTTTAAACCATTTCCTGCAACATCCAACATATCTGTCTTTCTGATTCTCACATATTCGTACATATTATTTATGACTGTAGTTTTGCTGTTTATCTCTTTAACAGCTACATTGTTAAATTGTGCTACAAGCGGTTCATTCGGATCGTTATCTTTAAAAGGAATGGCTGTAGCAAATATTATTTTTTTTGCACCCATTGCATTTAAATTTGTTATCAACGCACGAATCGATGTGGTGTAATTAGCAATAGAAACTCCATTCCGGATTGCATCCCGTCCATAATCATAGTGAATTAAGTCCCAGTTCACCCTCATCTTACTTATTTTGTTCTGTAAATCACCAACATTGAATATCCCATTCTCTGTAGCTTGGATAAACTGTGTATTGGCATCTTTCTGCAGATTTGATTCTATTCTCTTATAATAAGTTCTCGTTATTTCGTCCCCGATGATTAAGACATTGTATCTGCTATGACTTGGTGGTTCACTATTATCAACAATAACGACTGTTCTTGTGCCGCTATCCCAATCGACTTTGGATTTTAAACCTTCTGAAACAAATCGGAGGGGTACCATTGTTCTTCCATTGACTATGGTTCCAGGAACATCTAACATTTTATCCACTCCATTAACATTTGCTTTTTCATTGCCTATCACTAATTGTATTACAATGTTTCCTTTCATTGCGGTTACTGTTTTTGTCACATCATCCCACGAAATTGAAGCGCCAAGCTCTTCGAATATTTTTCTCATGGGAACGAGCGTCCTCCCATTGATAACTTGTGGATTTTGGTCTACAAAATCAATGCCCCTTCCATTAATAATCACCGAAATAGGTTGTTTATTTTCGATCAGCATAGCCGCGGCTTCTCCATCCGCATCTTGTATGAATCCCACAAACGTAGTAGCTACCATGAATACAATGAAAACACGCGCTAAAATAATGTTGAGACGATTTTTCACATTGTAAACCTCCAATGGGTTTATCTGTCACTTATTTTTTTATCTCAATAGTCGTCGGAGCATTCGTATTCCTAATGTTTAAAGTTACTGTTTTTTTGGCCTCATCCCAAACACTTTCAACATTTTTGGATGTAATTATACGGGGTTTCGAGAAACACTCCAACTTAATTTGAGTAACTCTCTCTTTATATTGTGCGTTAGTTTTTATCCATACAGTATCATCGCTCATTTTCTTTCCAACTATATACATATGAGGTCCTACTTTTCCGAAAATACTCTTTACAACATCTTTATGCAATGGGATCTTATAATCTTGTGAGATATCCTTGTTTTCATGAGTAGACATAATTGTGAATATATCCCCCACTACATGTACTCCTGCATTCCCTTCAAATTTTTTCTCATAATATTTATCAAATGTTTGGGTTACTGTATTTACATCTTGCAGGTCTTTAATATCAAGAATGGTTTTGTCGAATAACTTATTTGTACCATAAGGTAGAAGTGGGAAGAAATAATACTTCGTATTATTAGGCAGTATCTCGTAGTCAAGACCGCCTCTATATGGAACAGGCGGTTCAATCTCATTCGCTCCACCTTTGTACTTCCTTAATATATTTCCACTGGCCATTATCGCGAAGCCATCTTCACTAACATCAAACCCATATGTCCCTCTATAAAGCGGATCCATAACAGTGTAATAGTATGGGAAATTAGGATCTGTGGGACTGACGCCCATTTTTCTATCTTCGTTTCCTTTTAATAGACTTTCTTGTGTAATAGCTATTTTGACATTTTGCAACACTTGTTCTTTTGTTGGCACAAGTTTTTTATTTATAACATCCTTTATGAAAGGATATAAATAGTTATCCCATGTTGCTGTCTTATTACCAGACCTATCCCATATTGCAGGATGATGTGCATGTTGTTGAGGATCATACGTGCGTGGTATAGTAATTTGACCTTGTATATGGAATACAGATGCTCCTTGAACAAGTGAATTAAGAAATATTTGTTCCCAAATTATTGGTGGTTGTTCTGAAGAACCTTTCGGGCTATCTGCATCTAAAGTTGGCGCTTGTGTACCAAGCCCATTCCCGAAACCTGCTTTTGCCCAGTACCAAGGTTCATGCCAAATTCCATAATGATCGTACATTCCTAATAACCAAGCTCCAAATAAAGCCCCATTTGAAGTGTATGGTTTCCAAGTGAAGTTTGTCTTAAAAGCTAAATTTATATATTGTGCATTCTCTGTTAAAACCTTTTGCCAAGATGGATCACCAAATATTTGTTGATAATTAAAAAATCTTGGCGTATTTCCATCACCCCAGAAAAATAATTTTCCATATTTTGCACAGAGCTGGATCTCTCTTTTTAAGGCTTCTTCTGACTGGCTTTTGACTCTTCCACCAAATTGCCAAAATTCTTCACCATGTACGACACCAATAATATATGGGTCGCTTTGGAAAAGTTCTTCTAGCTCAGATAGTAGAATAAGTCTATTTGTAGCACCTGAATAAAAAACTGTATGGTAAATCTTTTTATCGATTAATGGTTGTAGTACTTGTTTAATTGGTAAATTATATCCTTTTCGATTTACAACAACTACAAAATTATTTTTTATATCTTCTGGGACAAAGCTTGCATAACCATTTAGTGGAGCATTATCAGAGAATGTTTCGGCTAAAAATATCGGATTTTCATTTGAAACTTTAAATTGTAACTGCTTCTTTGAATGATCATTATTAATAGTAAATTTTGTTTTTTCTGACCACTCAGATGGGTTTTGAGGATCATCAACTCCTCGAACACGCCAGTACCATTCGCCTATTTCAAATAATTCCCGCGGTAAATAATGAGAAAGTAACGTGCTTTTTTGAATTTCTACTGAATCTCTCGTTACATTGAATACTTTATAATCACTAAAGTCTGCATTTCTTGCATATTGGATTTCATATTTTATATTGTTTTTGTATGTAATCCACAGGAAACTTAATGCAAAATCAGTTATGTTAGAATTATTGGATGGCGAAATTAAAACAGGTCTATTCCCCATATTGCCGGGTGGTTCACTGTCATCAACAATGACGACTGTTCTTGTCCCGCTATCCCAATCGACTTTGGATTTTAAACCTTCTGAAACAAATCGAAGGGGTACCATCGTTCTTCCATTGACTATGGTTCCAGGAACATCTAACACTTGGTCTACTCCATTTACATTCACTTTCTTATTTCCTATTGTTAATTGTATGACGATGTCTCCCTTAATGGCTGTTACTGTTTTTGTCGCATCATCCCACGAAATTGCAGCACCCAGCTCTTCGAATATTTTTCGCATGGGAACGAGCGTCCTCCCATTGATGACTTGTGGATTTTGGTCTACAAAATCAATGCCCCTTCCATTAATGATTACTTTAATCGGTTGATTTTTTTCTGTCAGCATAGCCGCTTTTTCTGCATCCGCATATTGTGTTGAACTTAAAAACGTACTAGCTACCATTGATAAAGTGAATACACACACTAAAAAAATGTTGAAAGGTTTTTTCACATCGTAAGCCTCCTTTGAATGTAATGTCCTCGGCTGTCAAGACATGATTGCAAAAAATCTAACATAAATCCTCCTCGGTCTGATCGAGGATTTGGGTGTATGATTTCCGTTATATTTTCATGGTTTCATTTATTTAGGGATAGAAAGAACTTCTTTAACTACATCAGATATAATTTCTGCCATATACGATCTTCCTTCAGGATTAAAATGAACATTTAAAGGCATTTGATATTTATCTAGCTTGTCAACAAATATTGTATAAAAATCATTAATTATAACACCATTTTCCTTCATGACTTCAACTGCTACTTGATTGTACTTCACAGCATCTTCTGGGATACGACTAGGAATTGTTCCGGCGGGATAAGGTGTCGTCGTAGCAAATACTAATTTCGCACCGGTTTTTTTAAGCCTTTCAACAATTGTCTTTAGGTTTTTTTTATAATTTTCTAACGATGTGTAAGGCGGCACTGTTGGATCATTAGAACGAGTCCCCAATTCAGGTGTTACCCTTTTTAAATCGTGTAACCCAAAATTAAAATGAACAATATGCCATTTTGTATTACCAAGCCATTTTTCTAAATCTCTAACACCCTTGCCAGTATCTTGCGTATTATCAGGCTGTCCATCAGGATAAACTGCTCTAAATACATTTACTTTACCTTTTAGATGATCTGCCACTTCATTTGTATAACCAATTGAAATAGAATCCCCCAAAATCAACATATTGGGCAGACCGTTTACACTATCAGTTGTCCATGTATGTTTATAGGCTTCCTCTTCGAATGAACCTGTTTCAATAGTTGACGTCAATTTGTCATCAACAATGACGACTGTTCTTGTCCTGCTATCCCAATCGACTTTGGATTTTAAACCTTCTGAAACAAATCGGAGGGGTACCATTGTTCTTCCATTGACTATGGTTCCAGGAACATCTAACACTTGGTCTACTCCATTTACGTTCACTTTCTTATTTCCTATTGTTAATTGGATGACGATGTCTCCTTTAATGGCTGTTACTGTTTTTGTCGCATCATCCCACGAAATTGCAGCGCCAAGCTCTTCGAATATTTTTCTCATGGGAACGAGTGTCCTCCCATTGATAACTTGTGGATTTTGGTCTACAAAATCAATGCCCCTTCCATTAATGATTACTTTAATCGGTTGATTTTTTTCTGTCAGCATAGCCGCTTTTTCTGCATCCGCATCTTGTATGAATCCCACAAACATAGTAGCTACCATGATTAAAATGAAAACACGCGCTACAATAATGTTGAAACGATTTTTCACATTGTAAGCCTCCTATTCATGTTTCATAACCCTTGTTAATCTCATTATCAAATAAAACGCTTACACTAATTCTAACTGCATTCCATGTCGATTTCAGTTATACGATGGACATAAATAAGTACCATTTGGTCAAAATCGGCTATAGATCCTTTGCAATCAATATAGGCTCGCTTGGATGACCAAGCGAGCCTACGAATAACACAAAGTTCAACTGTTTATTTGTTTTGGAATGCAATCCCTGGACCGTATGGTGCGTGCCCAACCATAATGTAAGGATTAATGCACACATCATCATGCGCGTAAGCGAATTGCCACATGCGCGTGCACAATTCTTTGACAATGGGTTGATATTGTGGATCGCCAATCACGTTGTGCATCTCGTCTGGATCTTCACTCAGATGATACAACTCATCGAAATCGAATCCATTGTAGACATACTTCCATTCCTTCGTCGTTACGGAACGTTGGATGCCGTACAGTTCATTCCCATTGGACTGGGTGAACATCGCATCACGCCAGTTCGCCGGTTGTTCATTCCTCATGAACGGCACCAAGCTTCGTCCGGCGAAGTTGCGCTCCACTTCCACACCGGCCATCTCAAGAAGGGTGGGACCCACATCGGCCAAACTCGCATATTGCTCCACCGTTCTTCCGGTTTGGACTGCACCTTGTGGCCACTGAATGAGCATGGGGACATGATAAGCGGATTGAAAACAAGGCAACCCTTTGGTCCATAATCCATG
>JBILCM010000091.1:0-8570 GCA_044353165.1 Paenibacillus sp. | reverse complement strand
TGTTCGCTGTTTTCTTGGCCGGAAGGAGGTTTTTCTAGATGCTCGAGCAAATTCCGATATTGTCATTGATTTTATTTTCACCGTTACTTGGTGTCCTGATCCTGCTTTTTATCCCTAAACATAACGGTCAACTGATCAAGTGGATTGGGATCGGCACAACGTTCATCCCATTAATCTTGTGTGCATGGATTTACGCTGCCTTTGATTTAAGCACAGGGACCGCGCAGTTCACAGAGACGGTTCGCTGGATTGACATTCCACTGAACTTGGAATTGTTGACACAAGCATCGCAAGGCGCTATCAACCAATACAATCTCCGCTTCGATTATGCATTAGCCGTTGATGGCATCGCATTGCCGCTTCTATTCCTTACAGCTTTCATCGGAGCGATGGCAGCGCTAGCGTCTGTACATATCAAGAAGCGATGGAAAACGTACTTCATCCTTTTCTTACTTCTCGAGATGGGGATCTTCGGTGTATTCCTTGCCCGTGATCTGTTCTTGTTCTTTATGTTTTTCGAAACGACGCTCGTTCCGATGTTTTTCCTGATTGGGATCTACGGATTCTATGAGCGGGAGAAAGCAGCGAACAAATTTTTGATTTACAACGGTATTGGATCGGCACTGATGTTGATCGCATTCTTACTTCTTATTGCAACAGCAGGTTTGAATATGAATGAAGATGCGAATGGTATAGCATTCACTTATTCCGGCAGTTATGATGTGATCTATGACAACATCAATAAGGCCGAATCATATGCGAATGCAACACCTCAACTTGCGCAGGATTTGGCAAATCCATTCTATTTATCGGAAGGTATGCGTACCGCCTTGTTCCTCTTGTTGCTCGTTGCATTCGGTATTAAATTACCGATTTTTCCATTCCATACGTGGATGTTACGCGTACACGCAGAAGCGCCCCCTGCAATCGTCATGATCCACTCTGGGATTTTGCTGAAGATGGGTGCCTACGGCTTGCTTCGATACGGCGTTTTTCTGTTCCCCAATGAGGCTCGAGAGTGGGCGTTTATTATCGCCATTCTGGGTGTTGTGAACATACTTTATGGTGCTGCACTCGCATTCGTACAGAAAGATTTCAAGTTGGTACTCGCTTATTCCTCGATTAGTCATATGGGGATTGTACTATTGGCCGTTGCCGCGCTGAATGGCATCGGGATTCAAGGGGCCGTGTTTCAGATGGTCTCTCACGGATTGATTTCCGCGCTGATGTTCTTGCTGGTTGGCAGTTTATTGGAACGAACCTCAACAACAGAGTTATCCGAATTGGGAGGACTCGCTAAATCCATGCCATTCTTGAGCGGTATTATGCTGGTGGCAGGAATGGCGTCGCTCGGATTGCCTGGTTTGTCCGGCTTTATTAGCGAATTGCTCGCTTTCGTCTCACTGTTCGAGGCGATGCCTATCGTCACCGCCATCGGTTGTATCGGGATTATACTCGCGGCAGTTTATGTGTTGCGTGCGATATTGAAGATTACATTCGGCCCTACGAATACGCATGCGCTTGCGTACAAAGATGTCCGTCTCGTCGAAGCCGTCCCGATGATTGCGTTGGTTGCCTTCATCATTCTGATCGGCATCTACCCATCATTGTTAAGCGAAACGATTCAATCTACAATTGGCGGATATGAACAATTGTTACAGAACGCCGTCAGCGGAAAGGTAGGTGGGTGAACCGATGGAGTTCCAACGACTTCTCGTCTCAGATCTTGTTCACCTCGCTCCAGAATTGTCTTTACTGGTTGCGGCAGTCATTCTTGCAGTGCTCGATCTCTTGCTTCCGAACACCGTGAATCGCAAACCTATCGGTTGGCTGACATTGCTTGCATTTGGGGTTTCAGCCGCATTCGTCATCATGCAATTGGGCGTGGATGAACCTACGGTATTATTGAACCAAACATATCGTGTAGATGACTTTGCACTGATCATGAAATTAATTTTTCTTATTGGCGCAGCGCTCTCGATTCTTATGAGTCTAGGCACAAAGCAAGACCATCTATCATCCGATGATCTTGGTGAATATTATTATTTCTTTATACCCGCAACGATCGGCGCAATGATTATGGCCTCATCGGCTGATTTGATCATGCTTTTTGTCGGACTGGAATTGCTCAGCGTCACAACTTACATTATGGTGGGGATGAGAAAGCGAATCTCCATATCAAGCGAAGCAGCTTTCAAGTATGTCGTGATGGGTGGAATTTCATCAGCATTCATTCTCTATGGGATGTCATTCCTGTATGGACTTTCAGGATCGACGAATTTAGCAGCGATCAACGAGGCGTTAAGAATGGGAATTGGCGAGAACGCATCGCTCATGTACGTCAGTTTCTTCTTAATGCTTACGGGCATCGGATTTAAAATTGCTGCGGCTCCATTCCATGCTTGGGCACCGGATGTATACCAGGGTGCAGCGACACCTGTTACCGCTTATTTAGCGGTCGTGTCGAAAGCGGCGGGATTCGCCTTGCTTTACCGATTGTTTTACAACGTGTACTATGGCGTCGGCACAGCCGAAACACCGCTTGCAGACGATATGTTCTTGGCCTTCGCTGTGTTGGCAGCTGTGGCCATGGTCGTAGGGAATACGATGGCACTGCGCCAAGAGAATGCCAAACGATTGCTCGCCCTCTCCGGCGTAGCGAATGCCGGTTATTTACTCGTTCCGGTCGTTGCCGGCGTCGACTTGTTTCACGTTCAAGGCATGTCGGAGTTAACGTATTATTTAATCGCTTATTTGTTAATGAATATGGGCGCATTCGCAGCAGTCAGCATCATGTCGCAATCTGCAGGACATGATGAACTGCGTGGCTTCGCAGGATTGTATCACCGCGCTCCATGGACAGCGATCGCTATCGTCATTATTGTACTTTCACTCGCAGGCATTCCAATCACGGCAGGATTCTTTGGGAAGTTGTTCATCTTGTTTGGCGCCTTGCATGTGAAACTGTATTGGCTAGCCATCGTAATGATTGTCACAAGCGTCGTGTCATTCTATTTCTATTTTGGATTCATCCGCCAGATGTTCATGCGTCCAGGTGACGGAAGCCCTGAAGTGCATGTCAATCCATGGCTTGGTTTGACGTTGTGGATTTCTGCAATCACGAGCGTTGTCCTCGGTATATTCCCTGCCGTGGTGCTCGGGTTTTTGAATGGTTTGTTCCAGTTTACTGTAGATTTCTTTACGGGATAAGGTGTCGCTGTACAACATCTTTGGCCGCCAGGGTATTTCTTGGCGGTCTTCTGCGTTCCATTACCGTTGCCAGAATACAGGGGAGATACGCTATGTACCTTATCACATGGTTAAGGAGATGTGTCCGTGTTGCGATCGTGATTGCTGGATTGACCATGGCAGCAGCTACAATGGCAGCACAGAGTGCGTCCAATGATCCTCTTTTTGATAAACAATATTATTTAAAACAAATCCGCATCCCTGCAGCTTGGGATTGGATTGGCAAACGCGAACTCACTCCAGTCACCGTGGCTATTGTAGACACAGGAGTTGATTTGTCGCACCCCGATTTGAAGGATCGCATCGTGTCAGGCACGAACATTCTAACCCCCTCACAACCACCGCAAGATGATTCGGGACACGGTACCAACGTAGCCGGGATCATTGCAGCCGTTACGAATAACGGAGAAGGCATCGCGGGCATCGCACCCAATGCGCGAATTATGCCGATCAAAGCGATTGCATCCAGCGGTCTTGGCCAAGAGGAGCATCTAGGTCAAGGGATTCGATATGCAGTCGACAATGGGGCGGACATTGTTGTGCTTTCACTTGGACTACATCTGTACTCTTCTTATTTATCTAACATTGTGGCCTACGCCGAAAGCAAAGGCGTGCTTATGGTTGCAGCCACAGGCAATCTAGGTGAGAGCGTTATGTACCCGGCGGCTTATCCTTCCGTTATTGCGGTAGGTGGCGCATCGTTGACGAATGCTTATAAGAGCATGTCAAATTTTGGCCCAGAAGTGGATCTGATGGCCCCATGGTATGTCTACACAACGACGATGGGCGGTGGATATGCCTATAAAGAAGGTACATCCATGGCAGCTCCACAAGTGACAGCAGTAGCAGCGCTTATGCTAGGTTTAAATCCAGATTTAAAACCGAGTGATATTCGTGAACGACTGCGGCAGACCGCTTTTTCCTCACAACGTAGATGGAACCCGTATGAAGGATATGGTTTGCTACGTGCGGACACAGCGATCTCGATACAACCCAAATCGGATATGTTTGAACCCAATAATAACCGCAGCAACGCAGCATTCGTTTCGTCGATTGGCCTGTTGCAGGGCGAGTTAGAGTCAGCATCGGATGAAGATTGGTTCACATTCGAACCTCCGTACCCGGGAGATGTTAGCCTTCGCATCACGGGGAAAGACGGTCAAGCGTTACCGATTGAACTATTGATGGATCAAGGTGAGGACAAACCATTGCTTCGGTTTGACATCTCTAGCAATCCTTCCATACGACTTCGAACGACAGATCGCAAATTAATGATCGGGCTCAAATTTGTGCCGCAAGCCGGGAAGGCATTACCACCGCGTATCAGTTATGTGATGGAGAGCAATTTTCATATTTATATTGATGCCTATGAACCCAACGACAGAACGTATCAATCATTCCTACTGGCAGATCGCAGCGGGGTAGCAACAGGTACGTTCCATCAATTAGACGATCAAGACTGGTATGCCATGAAGTTTACAGTGCCGGGTACCCTTCGCTTGCGAGTCGATACGGACACGCCGCGCGTCGATCCTGAACTCCTGGTGTACTCCGAGACAGACGGCACACAGAATGTATATGATGATGCGAGCGATGGGGAATCCGAATTTTCCGATCCGATTCAAGTGAAACCGGGAACCTATTATTTTAGAGTACGTAATGTGAAAGATAGGTATGCGCAACCTGTTGTAGGAGAATACCAGTTGCGTTATCAATATGAACGAAAATACACAGACGATTTTGAACCGAATAATTATTCATTTCAAGCAACAACAATCACGTTCGATCGTGCGCTTAACGGCGTTTTCCATTCGGCACAAGATAAGGATTGGTACCAATTTCGTCTAACCCGTAAAAGTGTAATCGATGTTGACTTATCGAACATTCCATTCAATCGAATGATGACTTATACCATATTCTCATCATCAACGAAGCCTCTCTTTGTGAGATCCAGTGACTTCGGCACAACAGATTTACGGTCATCTCATGAGCTAAATCCTGGCGTATATTATGTTCGATTGACCACCGATGTTTCGTTCCAGGACCAACAGTATAGATTGAAATTCAATCGGGCCACGTTAATTGCGGGTTATCGGGACATTGAACTTCATTGGGCGAGGGATGCGATCGAGAGATTAACCGCATTGAACGTCGTGCAAGGTTATGGCAATTTTCAATTTCTTCCGAACCAGAACGTGACACGCGCTGAAGCAGCGATCATGGTTGCACGCGCTTACGGTTTGAAGCCGCTGAACTCTACGACGTCGTTCCCGGATGTCACGAAGGAGCATTGGGCGAGTGGTTGGATTTTCCGCCTAGTAAAGAATGGCGGTGTTCGTGGTTACCCGGACGGGATGTTCCGACCGGATGCACTGATTACCCGTGCGGAGATGACGACGCTCGTCGCATGGGCAGCGAAAATCAAGGGCGTACCGAAGAAGCGGCTAAACTCAAGATTTATCGATGTGCCCAATGATTTGTGGGCGGCGCCTGCCATTCAAGCATTCGCAGAAGCGAAGCAAGTCAATGGCTTCAAGGACGGGACATTCCGCCCGAATGATTCCGCGACACGAGCCGAATTCACATCGTTCTTATCTCGTGTATTGAAATAAATGCAACCACTGCCGATATAGTTAGGAAGGAGACGTCGTTACATGTCGAATGCGTTCCAAGTTGCCCCTTGGATTCCTATGGTGATCGTC
Source organism: Paenibacillus sp. (assembly GCA_044353165.1). Lineage (GTDB taxonomy): Bacteria > Bacillota > Bacilli > Paenibacillales > YIM-B00363 > JBILCM01. Next base: position 2,619 of record JBILCM010000091.1, on the reverse strand, counting down.
CTGGCAAGCATTTATCTGAGTTGGTGGGCCTTACAGAGCTTGAAGTTTGAACGATTTGTGCGCGTACCGGGCAGTCCGCAAGCCCGAATGCTTCATCTGCTGCTCGCCGTTATTCTGGGTCACTTCTTTGCCGAGTTTGTGCTTTCATACTTTGGATGGTCGTCCTAAGAATAGGATGCCAACGGTTTGTTAACAATGGGTAGTATTGTAGAAACTTAATAGTTGTATCGCGACATGACGGGTGCTAAACTTGTAACATTATGTAGAACGGACGCGCGGAGGGGAAAGAATGAATACAATAATCATCCGCGGAGGCAAGCGACTAAGCGGGAAGGTCAAAGTAAACGGTGCGAAGAATGCGGTTCTGCCGATTATAGCAGCTTCAATCCTGGCTTCAGAAGGTGAATGCCGCATTGCAGACGCCCCGCCACTCGATGATGTGGATACAATTAGCCAAGTGTTGAAAGCATTAGGCGCAGAAATTCATTACCAAGACGAGACCGTATACATAAATGCAGTCCAAGTGCATCAATGCGTTGCCCCCTATGAATTAATCCGAAAAATGCGAGCGTCCTTCCTTGTTATGGGACCTTTATTAGCTCGGATGGGTTACGCGCGAATTGCGTTGCCCGGAGGCTGTGCCATAGGAACTCGCCCGATCGATCAACACCTTAAAGGGTTCGAAGCGATGGGCGCAGAAATTGATCTCGGACAAGGGTACATTGAAGCCCGAACGAACGGATCGAAATTAAAAGGTGCCAAAATATATCTCGATGTCGCAAGCGTAGGCGCAACGGAGAATATCATGATGGCGGCTTCTTTAGCAGACGGTGTGACTACGATTGAGAATGCAGCGAAAGAGCCGGAAATTGTAGACCTTGCGAATTTCCTCAATGCGATGGGCGCCAAAATTCGAGGTGCAGGCACAGGATTGATTCGCATCGAAGGGGTCGATAAGCTGCACGGCGTCACACACACCGTCATTCCCGACCGTGTGGAAGCAGGAACGTATATGATCGCTGCAGCGATTACCCAGAGCGACGTCTACATCGAAGGCGCAATCGCGGATCATCTTGCGCCGTTGATTTCCAAGCTTCAGGAGATGGGCGTTCTCATCGACATCGAGGAGAATGGCGTGCGTGTCCGTTCCAGCGGGAAGTTGAAATCAGTCGACATCAAGACGCTGCCTTACCCTGGATTCCCCACGGATATGCAGGCGCAGATGATGGCATTGATGCTCACTTCAGACGGGACAAGCATCATTACGGAGACCGTTTTTGAAAACCGCTTCATGCATGTGGAGGAGTTTAAGAAAATGAATGCCCAAATCCGGGTGGATGGTCGATCGGCGGTCATTCGCGGGAACACATCGCTCCTGGGAGCGGATTTACAAGCCTCGGATCTCCGTGCGGGAGCAGCTCTCGTCTTGGCTGCGTTGGTGGCAGACGGAGAGAGCAGAATTACAGGACTGCATCATCTTGACCGCGGATATGTGGATATTGCAGGCAAGCTTCAATGTCTGGGTGCAGACGTCGAACGCACCTATAGAATAGCCGAAAATGCGGATGATGCAGAAGATGCCGAAAATCGCCAGTTTACGATGTTCTCGACACAAATTTCCCCATCGTTAGCATAGAAACATGTGCCCCCACCCCAGCTACCACAGGGTGGGGTTCGTGTATTTTCAAAATTTGACGATACGCACGCACCTCACGCCGCAACCCACGGACTCACGAACACGCATGTTCATTTTTTGAACATACGCACCGACTGCGATACACGCATGTTCATTTTTTGAACATACGTACCGACCGCGTTACCTGTATGTTCATTTTCTGAACATACGTACCGACTGCGATACACGCATGTTCATTTTCTGAACATACGTACCGACTGCGATACACGCATGTTCATTTTTTGAACATACGCACATGGTCGCGTGCTACAGCGGCGCGCGGAATCCGAACCCCCACGACAAGGGTTGAGAAATTGGCCCATCCTCGAGACTTCATCGCTTGCATTACGAAGTTCTATCAATACGGCCCTCCACATAGTATGCATTAGAGTGTGTACGGAGGGATTGCAGTTGCGGCAAGCATGGAGATACGGTGTTATAGTCATATCGATACTTAGTTTATTCGGAACCATCTGGTTGCTCCCTATGATTATAGTAAATCCGTGGCAAAGCATTAGATTCAATGATGTGCAAATCCAGGCAATGGAAACATCGAATCAAGGCGCGGCATCGCTGAATCAAGGCACGGGATCACCGAATCAAGGCACGGCATCACCGAATCAAGACGCGGCATCGCTGCAACAGGCAACCGCTGCACTGGGGACGCAAAAACAAGGGGCGATTCAAGTCCCTGTATTCCTTAGCAAGCAGCGCCACACGATACATGTTCCACTAGAAGAATATGTGCTGGGCGTGATCGCAGCAGAGATGCCGGCGGAGTTCGAGCCGGAGGCATTGAAGGCGCAGGCGATCGCAGCGCGAACGTATTTGGTGCACCGCATGCAGTCGGGCAACCCTCTAGATGCAGTCGTCACAGACACCGTCGCGGACCAAGCTTATTTAACCGATGATGGCATGAGGCAAAAATGGGGCGAGGCCGACTA
>JBILCM010000032.1:0-25645 GCA_044353165.1 Paenibacillus sp. | reverse complement strand
GAAGTTGCGCGTCCAGATGCAAAATTTAGGATTTAGCGGCGCCTGTCAAATCGAGAAGGTTCTGGTTGATTACATGTTGGAACAACGTCAATTTGATTTCATCACTTGTGAACTGGGTGTCAATATGCGATCGTTCTCACCCGATGAATTCCATCGCAGGGCGGCATATTTGATCGATCAGCTTGTGAAATTGGGGAAACCTGCGTTGATCATCACCATATTCCCGAATTGCCAGTCCGCCAATTACACATCGCAAACTTCCCCTGTCACTGAGAATGAGTCCGCATTCAATGACATCCTGGTCAAACTTGTGCAAGAAGCGAATTGTCCTACCTTACAACTCATGCATGGGGCTGATGTCCTCACGGATATGAACGGCCTGAGTGGCGATCTCATTCACCCCACCGTTTACGGTCATGCGGAGATGGGACGAAATCTAGCCGAGCGGTTGCGTACATTCTTAGGTGGTTGTGGAATGCAAATATAATACCGATGTCCTATGAAAGACAGGAGGCTGTATATCATGTTGCGCGCCATTTTTCAGCAACCCCAACGCACGAATCAAGGACGACTCGCTGAAGCGTTCGAGCTGATGCACGCATTCGCTGATGGTCGGGCAAGACCTGTCCCTGGCGCTACTGCAGCGTCGGGAAGAGCGTTTCGCCTCGTCTTGTGGACGAGAAGTATGATCATTACATTGGACGAATTGGAACAAAGCCTCTTCTGTGCCCATATGTATGCGCGACAGATCCAGCATCGCACGTTCCAAGAGATGACCGCAGCGGAATATGATGATTACCGAAGGCATCTTTATTATTATCGCAATGCGGTGCTGCGCGTATTTGCATTGCTGGATAAATTGGGCTCGTTCCTCGATGAGCGGTATACATTACATACAGAACGCGTCAAACATCGGTTCTCCTACTTTACGGTGCTGCGGCGCATGCGTGAAATCAAACAAGCGCCCGAATTGCTCCGGCGCTTGCAGACGATCAAAGATACGTATGACACCCCGATGCATGACCTGCGTCAGATGCGTAATCATGAAGTGCATGGGATGAATTCAGAGATGCTTGATGATGAGGGTCGGATTCGTTGTTATTCAACCGACTGCTTGGATACGATTGAAGATTTACAGCAGAATCTGCAGACGCTCGACCTTGGATTCAACATGGTATGCGAGTCACTCATTGTTGTGTACGAGCAGAAACATTTACTTTTTCCACACGACTAAAGTGCCGCACATCCGGTCATGCAACGCTCGCTTCTTCGGATCGAATGCCACCATGAGATAACCAATGAATAGGATGAGCGCCGACACCAGCTTCCCGATCAACTCACGCACAATGATATGTCCCCACCGATTCGGTTGTTGATCCGCGCGAATGACTTGGATGCCTACGATCATTTTGCCAAGCGTTTGTCCGCCGTACACGGTCAAGACGATATAATATAACGTCGATAGGACGACTTCGATAACTTGAACTTCGAGCGGCGGGGACAAGAAGCTGACGCCGATGATCGCGTGTAAGACGAGGAAGAAGGCCTGTACGACTAACATATCGAGAATCGCGGCTAAAACCCGAATCCAAAATCCAGCATAACGTAATTGAACTTCATTGACTTCATTAACTTCATTAACTTCATTAACTTCATTGGACACGTCGACCATCTCCTTCATTGCTCAAATTAAGGTCTGAACAAATACAAAAGTCCCGATTCAACGAATAATTCAGGGAACGCCTTGATGAGTGCTTCCGAAACAAGGGACGGTTGTTGCTGTCGGACGGACGTCAATAGAGATGCGAACGTGAACGGTGCAGTGTAACGAATGACCTGTGCGTCAGGCGTACCAACCGCCTCTTGGGTGTATGCCGTAGCTGCTTCCAACGTACCGAACGCATCGATGAGGCCCAAGTCCTTGGCTTGACGACCGGAATACACGCGCCCATCGGCTATCTTCATCACATCTGCCTTCGACATATCTCGCCCGTTAGCGATCACCTCCACGAATCGAGCATACGCTTCATCAACCAAGCTGCGATAGATGTCTTTCTCTGACTCTTTCATGGGTCTTAGTGGATTGCCAATATCTTTATAATTGCCGCTCGTAATCGTCTCTTCGTAGTAACCGATCTTCTTTGCAGCTTCTTGGTAATTCGGAATCGAGAAGATGACACCAAGACTGCCTGTGATAGTGAGAGGACTCGCAAAAATATAATCCGCAGGCGCCGCAATATAATATCCGCCTGAAGCTGCCACTTCCCCCATGCTAATGACCACTTTCTTCCCTGCCTGCTGAACGTCCACGATCTTATTATGCATATCATCGGAAACAACGACGGAACCGCCAGGACTATTCACACGAATGACCAATCCCTTGATCGTGGGGTCTTTTTCCACCTGATTCAGTTGTGAGATGAAATCACTTGCCAAGAATCCACTGCTGAATAACCCCGCACTGTTCGTGATCGGACCTTCTACGAACAATTGCGCAACACGGGTTTGCCCCTGACCTGCAGAAACAACGGTTTCCTCCCATTGGCCTGACCCCGGGACCGCAACCCATTCACTGGATCGAAACACAAGAATGATTGCACTCGTTATCAACAAGCTGCTTACAATTAGAATGGCCCAACGTCTACGATTCATGATCTGACCTTCTTTCAACATAATATGGCTTCGAAAACTTTGATCTGTACGGAGCAAATGGTAACACGATTGTGCTTTCCAAACAAATGCCAAGAACCTAAAGTTTTCAGCTAATTTAGTGAAGCCATCTGGTACGAACGATATCCGCCGGTTAAATTTTTCACCTGGAAACCGTGTTGCTGTAATATGCGGGCAGCCAAGTAGCCGCGCAACCCGACTTGGCAATACGCATGAATGACTTTGTCTGGCGTTAATTCGTGCAGTCGCGCACGCAATTCATCAATCGGGATATGCTTGGCCCCAGGAATGTGGCCTTGATCGAATTCAGCTAACGTACGCACGTCCAGCAAGGTCGAAGTCAATGGATCAATGTCGGGCAATTGCGAGACCGTGAACACGTCCAACCTGCCGCTTAAGACGTTCTCTGCAAGATAACCCGCCATGTTCACGGGGTCTTTGGCAGATGAATACGGCGGTGCATAGGAGAGCTCTAATTCCGTCAGATCATAGACAGTCCCTCCGAATCGGATCGCCGTCGCAATCACATCCATCCGTTTGTCCACACCATCGATACCCATGGCTTGCGCACCCAGGATTTTACCTTGCGGGTCGAAGAGCAACTTCAACGTCAGCGGTGTTGCCCCTGGGTAATAGCCTGCATGCGAATTCGGGTGAACGACAACCGTATGATAGGCTTGATTCATCCGTTGCAACGCTCGCTCGTTGCTGCCCGTGCACGCGGCTGTGAGATCGAACACTTTAATAATTGCGGTGCCCTGCGTTCCTCTGTATGTGCTGGGCAACCCACAAATATGATCAGCCGCAATTCTCCCTTGTTTGTTCGCCGGTCCGGCCAAGGGAATCGCTGTTTTCAAACCTGTCATATACTCTATCGTCTCCACGGCATCCCCCACCGCATAAATATCGGGGTGGTTGGTTTGCATATGTTCATTAACGATGATGTGTCCTCGGGGTCCCAGCGCAATGGAAGTGCTTCTGAGCAACTCCGTATCCGGAACAACCCCAATGGCCAATATCACGAATTGTCCGGTGCATTGCCGACCGCTGTTCAGGTGGACTGCAATGCCGCCAGAGGGGTGATCCACGAAAGCTTTCACACCGTCGCCCAAGATCAGCTGCACCCCGTGATCTATCAGCTTGCGTTCCACCCACGTCACCATGTCCGTATCGAAGGGAGCAAGAATGTGCGGGGCCGCTTCCACAAGCGTGACCTGCATGCCACGTTCCACCAAATTTTCAGCCATCTCCACACCGATATAACCGCCGCCGATCACGACCACGGATTCGTCGGATGAAGCAGGGTCGCCACTCCATCGATCGACGGCTTGTTTGATGCGGTCCGTGTCAGCGATGTTGCGCAGTGTATAGATGTGAGGATGATCGATCCCTGGTATCGAGGGTTTCATCGGCTTCGCGCCGGGAGATAAGATCAGCACATCGTACGATTCTTCATACGTCCCTCCCACTTGGCTATGCACAGTCACCGATTTATGCTCGGGATCGATCGCCACCACTTCACTATTGACGCGTACATCGATTTCAAACCGGCGATGCATCGCCTCAGGGGTTTGCACGAACAATTTAGCACGATCTTGGATCGTCTCTCCTATGTAATAAGGCAACCCACAATTGGCAAAAGAAATGTGCGCACCTCGCTCGAACATGATGATTTCGGCTTGTTCATCCAGCCGTCTTAATCGGGCTGCCGCTGAGGCCCCGCCAGCAACGCCGCCAACAATAATGATCTTCTTCCGCATCTCGAACACTCCTTTAGAAGCCATTATATCATCCCATGATGCAACGATGACACTCGGGCAATATGCAGATGAATGTTGTATACTACTTACATCTGTAAAGGAGGATGATTTTCGTGCATTCATTGTTTGACTTAAGTGGGAAAGTAGCAGCAATTACGGGTGCGACACGTGGGATTGGGCGTGCTATGGCACATGCGTTAGCAGCAGCTGGGGCAGACATCGCCTCTTTGCAACGAAATCCTGAACAAACAGCGCTCAAACAGGAAATCGAAGCGTTGGGCAGAAGATGTGAAATCATTCCTTGTGACCTTGAGAAGCTAGATCAAGTGAAAGCTGCCATACCCGAAGTGGTCTCACGGTTTGCCACAATTGATATTTTGGTGAATAACGCAGGGATCCAAAGACGTACTCCAGCAGTGGATTTTTCCGAATTGGATTGGGATGATGTGATCCAAGTCAATTTAAAAACAGTCTGGTTGTTAAGCCAGCAAGCCGGTCGATATATGGTCCCGCAGAAGAAGGGGAAAATTATTAACATTGCTTCTTTGCTGTCATTTCAAGGTGGACTGACAGTTCCTGCCTATGCTGCAGCCAAAGGAGCCGTAGGTCAGCTAACCAAAGCGCTCTCCAATGAATGGGCTCAGCATCATGTGAATGTGAATGCGATTGTTCCCGGGTATATTGCCACAGAGATGAATACGAAATTAATTGAAGACGAAGTGAGAAATCGTCAAATATTAGAGCGAATCCCCGCGGGTCGATGGGGAGCACCCGATGATATGCAAGGTGCGGTCATCTATCTTGCTTCGAATGCTTCCAATTATGTGAATGGCCATCTGCTGGCTGTTGATGGCGGCTGGTTAGGCCGTTAGGAGGATTGAACCGATTGATGAATAAGAACCCCAATGTGGAGTGGGAATATCGCGGGAAGACCGATTTGATGATGGGAACCGATGCTTCCTCAAGTGAAAAATGGATTGGTTGGATATCATTTGGTATCGTGCCCTTGTTTTTACTTTACATATCTAATAACGGAGTCGTCGATTGGAACGTTGGGCAACTCGTCCTTGTGCTTGTGCTCGCTATTGATGTGGGCGGAGGTGCAGTATGCAATAGTTTGAATTCTGCTAAACGGTTCTATCATTCGAGTCTGAAACTCAATGAAGGGTACTGGGTTGCAATCCTGAAACAAAAAATGGTGTTCGTCTTACTGCACATTCACACCATCATTGTATGGATAATATTTCAACCGAACTCTTGGGTTCACGGTGTATTGTGGTATCTTCTTCTATTGTTATTCGCTTTGATCCTACAGAAGACTCCGCTTTACATTAGACGGCCCATTTCCATCTTATTGATTATGATTGCTATCTTGACAAATTACTACCTTATTGAACCGGTTCCAGGTTTGGAATGGTTAGTTCCTTTGCTGTTTATCAAAATATTATATGGTCGGCTTGTTCAAGAAGAGCCTTATCGAAAATCATGAACCGGTAGTTGCAGTGGGTGAGAAGCATTGCAATCAATCACTACGATTTGTTGCTGAATAATAACTGTATAGCGCAGAAAATCACCTTCCTACGTGCGTTTAAAGCATATGATTATCTTAACGATGAGCGTAAGGCAATTCTTACGAAGGAAGTGAACCCATGATCAATGATGTTCTGATGAATAAAATAGAAATCATTCGTCGGTTTATCTAAAGAATTCACGAGGTCCATGAAGGTAACGACGAAAACCTGCAAGATTACACAAAACAGGATTCCATTATACTAAACTTGCAACGAGCTTGTGAGGCATCAATTTATATCGCCATGCATCTTGTTTATGAGCAGAATCTCGGCGTGCCACAAAGCAGCCGAGATTCATTCTCCTCCCTACAGCAACATCAAACCACTTACTTTACCCTTCTCCTAATGAAATAGGCTGCAATAGCAAGCACAGCTAGCAATGGTAAAGAAATTAACCCATACAGCAGTGATTTAGAGGTTTTGACTTGCTCCGTGTCGTTTTCAGTAACAGGCACATCCGGTTCTGGACTGCGTGCTGATACATTCACGGCCGTCTCTGTTTCTTCTGATGTTAATTTCGGAGCTTCTGAAGCTGACTCCACTTTTTCTGGTGCTTTTTCTGGTGCTTTTTCTTGTATTTTTTCTGATATTGTCACCATGGATTGCGAAGCTACTTCTGTTACAACCGAAGGTGATGCTGTCTTTTTCGGAGCTGATTCCGTTTTTACAGGTGCTTGATTATCGTTATTGTTTGTTAATTCCAGAATCAATGGTTTGAGCAAATCACTGATCATGGTGTAACCTGCATCGCTTAAGTGTAGCAAGTCTGTGCCAAAATATGTTGTGTTGAGCGTACCGTCGTTATTGAGCAATGTATCATGTACACGAAGCAGGTGTACCTTGGGATCTTGGTCCAGTGCAAGAGCCTTCGTGGCTTCGTTCGTTTTTTTAATATTTTCATGGAATGGTTCCCCCGGTTTGCCCGCAGGTAATACATCCATCAGAATTATGTCTGAGTCAGGGAGCTTAAATCTGATTTTCTCGACAGTTGCCCTTATCCCTTGCGCAATGGGAGCTGCACCCGTCTCATGGGCATTATACATGTTATTCGTTCCAATCATCAGAACAACCACTTTCGGATCAATACCCTGAACGCCTCCATTATTCAAGCGCCAAAGCACATTCTGGGTTTTGTCTCCCCCTATGCCAATATTTAAGGTCTTTAGTTTTCCGAAGTTTTTGTTCCACGGATTAATAAACGGTTTGCCAAACGAGCCCCCCCATTGCTGCGTGAGACTATCCCCCACAAGCAAGATATCTGTTGAACCCTGATTTTCAAGTACAACTTGAACAAGCTCTTTATGGGTATCCAACCATTGACGATTGCCATCGTCCGCACCCCAGTAACCTGCACTTGAGGTAACGGGCCATAATTCAGGCTTATATCCTCCGATACCCCCCTGTCTTCGCGGTGCATGAGCGGGTTTAAACTCGGGTTGGAGAACATAGGTTTCTTCAGCAGGCGACAGCGGCCATCCGTTCAAACAATCGACAATGGCTCTCTCAACATTCTCCTTGTACATGACTGTGTCATAATTATAAATACTTAGATAAATTAAATCGGGATCTGCCACAATGTTCGCTCTTAAAAACTTAAACCAGGAGTCATAATCCTTATTCGCCCATGTGTTGGTTTCACCAATGGCATATCCTGTAGCATTGAAATCTTTCATGGCTCGTTTCGCTGGTTCATGAAACCGAACAACGTCCCTCAATGTGTAATCATTCTTCGTGGGATAGAAGGGATAGAATGTGACGCCCGGATTAGAGTAAGGATTGACAAGAACCTGATTATTATCTACAGCTCCCCAGAGAACCGAATGATTAAAGATTTTCTCTCTCGGCACACCGTTATCATATGCAAATTTAGCAAGGTCAGTAATGTAATTGGATAGAACCTTTATCATATTGCCATGAGTGATCGTTCCGCTATTCTGCAATCCCAATGTTTTTACCGCATTGTAGCCAAGTTTTTCAGTCGGCGAACCATCCAGCGGGTCCATACTTACAGGTTTATCCAAATAATCATTCCCATTAACATAATATTGCTCAGAGCTTCCGATGGTCGTTTCCCATCCGACTCTCCAACCGCCAAACAAATATTTTTCACCCTCAGGAAGCTTCTTATACCAATCCATCACAACGTTGATGAATTTCAGACTGGTTTCTTTAGCTCTTTGTCTGTAGGTAGGGCTTGCAAGGTTGGGCGCAGGTAAAATCCTGATCCGGGTTCCCCAGTTTCTCCATGCGATCTTGGTTGCCGTCTCCGGTGTCCATCCGTACCATTCCACGTTATTGATGTTGTCAGGGTTGTACCCGGGTTTGGATGGGTCCCACCAGTTGACTAGATCCATCGGCAACCACTTTTCAACGTCCACTTGAATAAGTATCGGTACTGCAAGATTTCTTGCAGTATCCAGTTGTCTTTGAAGCTCCGTCAAGCGCACGCCTTCATTCTGGAAACCCTCATAGATGATAGATATACCCACCTTAACAGGGGATCTTCTGTTCAATTCACCAAATTTGTTGTTGATATAACGCATCGTTTCATAAGGCGTTGCGCCTCCGGATGAAGTGTTCAAGTAAATATATTTTGTTCTTTGTTCTATTGGAGATGTACTGGATGCCGTTGCTACATGGAATGAGGAATTCGTCATCAATGAAACAAGTAGTATTGCGTTAACGAATATAAGTAGTGACTTTCTTTTCAACTGAATGGCCACCTTCCATTTTTCCCATATTGTTATCGCTTTCATTTTATATTTTTTTCTAATTCAAGTGGTTACTGGTTTTTATCCATTTATTCACGAATTTCATCTTTCATCCAATTCGAGGGAAAACCAAGCAAGAAGGTACTGTTCGTTACGACAAAGAAAGACGGGTGTTGCTCCTTGCGAAGTATTCAAGAAGCTAAGCAATCTCTCCATGAACTCATCGATAAAGAGGATATCCGAGAATGAAACAATGCGTTCCTCATCATGCTATGCGCACAGCAAAAACCCAACTCCGTGAAATCTGGAGTTGGGTTCGATCTTCCATTATCGTTTCATTTTTTCTTTAATTTCTTTCGTCAATGCTTCTTGGCTGTTACGCAATGCGGTGTTGACATCAGTCTTATTGCCAACGACGTCCACCACCAAACGGTGTAAGTACGTAGGCACAAGATTGTCATATTCATGATATCTGCTAAGAGGTGCCACTTTGTTCTTGAAGATTGCCTGAATGTTCTTCCCTTTCAAAAAAGCCGTCTCTGATGCAAACTGGCTGGTGACATCAGAACTGGTCACAGCAGGAAGGTAGCCCGTTCGCGCAAAGTTAATCTGAGATTCTTTCGTTGCGGTAATGTGTTGAATGACCAGAAAACTTTGTTCCTTATGCTTCGAACTGTTCGAGACCATCATCACGTGGGCATCTACCCTCGACCCGATCCCCGGACGGTCTTCCCATGTTGGCAAAGTGACCATATCAAAATTCATGGCCGTTAAGTCTGCGCTTCTGCTGCGAACCACCCCGTTTATCCAATCCTGAGCCATCGCTACATTCTTGTCTTTGTAGAAACCGTTTAAATTAATAAATGGTATTCCTGTAAAGCTATACCCCGGAATGTTATAAACATCAATATAATACTGCATGATCTTCCTCATATCGCTGTTATCAAAGTTCGCCTGGTTGGTTTTCACATTAATTTCTTGAATTGTCCGTTGTTTGGAATGATCGTTCGGAACCCCCGGCAACAGACCATAATACTGTTTCCCCCCGTCGCTACGTGTGAGTTTCTTGGCGAGTTCCACCACTTGTGGGAACGTCATGCCGTCCTTAGGGTAAGGAACACCGAACCGATCAAAGATATCTTTGTTGTATAGCAACACTTGCGCATTCATACGTATTGGTAATCCAACAAGTTTCCCTTCCCCATACATGCGCAAGGCATTAATGGCTTCCGGTTGGAATTCATTCAAATTTACGTTGTATTTTTTTACATAATCGTCCAGTTCCATTGGAAGACCTAGTAACATCAACTCAGCTGCGAAATAAAATCCCGTGAAAATAACGTCAGGTTTATACCCTCCAGCCACGGCTTGCAACAACGGCATTGCCGTTGTGGGTTTTGTGCGATCCAAGGTGATATGTGGGTACTTGGCTTTCAAGGGAGCGACCACCAGGTTTTCCCACTGGTCGTCTGGCGTCGAAAATTGGTCCCATACTTTCAAAGTCACAGGTTTCGTATCGATTGCTGGTGTTGCGGAAGTCTTGGGTTCAGCTGGTTTCGTCGTATTGGTGGATGCACTCACAGCTTTCTCCGCAGCTGCTTTCGCGGCAACAGCTTTCTGGGTAGCCGCTTTCTCTGCGACTGCTTTCTCAGCAGCTAGTTTTTCAATTTCGGCTTTGGCCATCGCTTGAGCGGCTGCTCGCTCGGCTGCTTCTGTCTCAGCCAGCAATATCTCAGCAGCCTGTTTCTCTTCTTCCGTCTTCGCTTCGGCTAACAATCGTTCCGCTTCCGCTTTCTCCGCTGCCGCTTTCTCCGCTGCGGCTAACGCTTCGGCTTCCGCCGCCTTCACCGCTTCCAACTCTGCCTGCGCTTGGGCAGCCGCTTCTTCCGCAGCTTTCTGCTCTGCCTCAGCACTTTGCACCGTGTCTTCCGTCGTCGGTTCTGCTGTTTGTTCAATGGTTGAAGCACTGCTACACGCAAAAAGTGACAAGATGAGTGCAAAAATTAAGGGAATGACAAGCAACTTTTTTTTCATAAAAAACCCTCCATATTCGAATTAGGATAGAATGAAAACGCTATTATTTTTCAGAATCATAAACAAGTTCGATAGGGAACGTAAATAATTTCAAATCGGCTTAAACACCCCGTAGCAATCAGTCATGCTCACACCAAGTTCCTAGGCTTATAGTTTAGAAAACTGAAGGTTGCAGATGGCGAAATACCTCAATTTAGCAATGAGGTCACGGGTGAAGCTCCACTTCGTATACATGTCTCTCCCTCCTTCGTTCGGGGTGCAGTTATTTCTTTCTAGTTTCGCCGAGGGAATCCTTCCCTCTTGATTCTAGCCCCTACCACTCTTAGTGTTGCTTCATCGACAGGGTCTATCGCACCGTCAGGCATAGGCCCGGTATTCAATAGTAAATTCGCGTTCATGGCTACGGCTTCTTCTAGCTTGGCCCATACTTGTTCTTCATTCTTGTGCTTGGCGTTAGGCAAGTATCCCCAAGAAGGCGGCTCATGAATCAGCGTGGTGCAAATTTCAATTTTCTTCTCCGGTTGATCATGAATTTTCCCTAATTTCCGCTTGCTTGCTTCATCGGTTGCACCCTTAGGAATATGGTGCTCCGGGGCGAAGAAATCCTCCGTACCTAACAATCCTTGCTTATACGAGATAAGGGCATGTGGATGGATACTGCGGATGTGATCATACAAAGCTTGGCATTGGAACGCCGCGACATCACCACTCAGGGGAACAGCGATCCCATCCAGCCAGATCCCCGCGACCGTCGGATATAACGTCAGCAACTCCGTAATTTGATCTTTCATGAATTGCACATACTGATTCAGGTCATGGTCTTCCCCATATTTGTAGGATGGCTCGGGAGGATCGTAATCCGGTCTGGCACTCCCGCCCCATGTATCATTATTCGGCGCATGCGGGTGCTTCCAATCCCTGCCATGGGAATAATAGAGGAACAAACCTAGACCATACTTCTCGCACGCTTGTGCAAGCTCCGCTAGCAAATCCCGCTTCGCTGGACTGTTAACAGAATGAAAATCGGTATATTGCGTAGGCCAGAGACAGAAGCTGTCGTGATGTCTTGTAGTAATGTTGACATACTTCATACCGCATTCCATTGCCATGCGGACAATCGCATCAGCGTCAAACTGATCCGCAGTGAATCGATCCTTAAGCTTCGCGTACTCCGCTACAGGTATCCGCTCATTCAATTGAGCCCACTCTTGGATGTGGACGTGCTCTGAATTCTCCACCAATGAATACAGACCATAATGCAAGAACAGGCCATATTTCGCATCTTTGAACCATGCGGCATTGGCTTCTCTCGGATTTCTTCTATACCCTTCTTGGTATTCTTGTAAGTAATTAGGAATGTTCATGACCCGACTCCCTTAGCCTCTTATTTCCTTCTAGACTACATCTGAGTTGAAATCATGTCTTTAGCTTACTATATGATTTTTGTCATTTTGTCTGATATCTATTTTGAAATATAGTATAATAATCGCATATATTTTGTTTCATTAAGGGGTTGTAGTTATTCAGAATATTTTCCCAATTGTCCGTTTTGTAGATACCTTTCATTTTCCAGAAACATACCGGCGGGAACCACGCATCTGTTATGCGCATGCCCTCTTTCTTGTTGAGAAAGGCGAAGGTGCCGTCTCGATCGGTGAGTCTGCCTACCCCTTACTCCCTGGTGTCTTGATCTATATCCCTGCTGGGAAGAAACACCAATGGTTGCCCAAGCTAAAGCCCGAGCCGCTGTCCTTCCGGTGCGCTTATTTTGATGGGTCTGTGCAAGATCGGACGATGCTGCGTCGAAGAGAACACTATTTTTGCTTCCCAGAAGATCATTTCCGCAGCGAATACGTCAATCCAGCAATCCCCCTACCCATTCCTGAATTCCAGACGGTCGAACCCTTGCATGTTTGGCAACACCTGTTTGCATCGTTCACCGCGAAGCCTGAGATCCTGGACACTTTCCAATTCATCGACTCGCTCAAAATCCAGGGACAATTCCAGCTGTTCTTACACCATCTGTTCCGCTATGTGACCCGATCCGATCATTTCATGGACCCGCGGATCCGCACCATTCTTAAGCGCATGGAACAAGAGCCACTATCAACGACCGATGCGACGATCGAACATATGGCCGAGGCGATTGGACTGAGTCGAACCCATTACCACTACTTGTTCAAGAAAGAAACCGGCATCTCACCGAAGCAATATCTGCTCCAACTGCGCATAAACCTCGCCAAACAAGATTTGAGGCAGACGAATCATTCCATTACCACGATTGCAACGATGCATCAATTCCATTCCATCCACAGCTTTACCAAACTTTTTCGCAAAATGACGGGTGAAACGCCCACAGAATACCGGAGGAGAAATCAGATGGTGTGAGGGGGGATGAAGGAGAAGAAGGCCGCAAGTAACACCACTTCGGGTGCAGGGGCAGGCGGGGCAGCAGGAACTTCGGCCTCTTTCTTCTTCCTGGAGGTCAGCAATTTAATAAAGATGAAGATCGAGAATGCAATGATGAGGAAATCAATGATGGATTCGACGAGACGATTTTGCCGAATGCACCCCCGATAATAACTGCAACGGCCAGGTCAAACACATTCCCCTTCAGTGACAATGTGTTCTTGTACTTAGACGCCATGTTAACGAAATCTCATTCTTAATCATAAAGTGAACTTATGATAAGATGGTTATAGACAGTCTGAATGCAGGAGGAAGATGAATGATGATGAACAAACATTGGCAGATCCAAGAGGCTAAAAGTAAGCTAAACTTTGTGGTCAGGAAGGCGCATGATGAAGGACCGCAGGTCATTAGCGTCAGAGGAAAACCCGCTGCAGTGATCCTATCCGTAGAGGAATTCCAACAGTTGAAGGGTCATCAAAACAGTTTAACCGAATTCTTCGACACTTCTCCATTGAAGGGCCTTCAATTGGATCTTGAAAGGAATAAAGACCATCCAAGAGAGGTTGAATTGTGAAATACTTGTTGGATACCAACGTTATTTCTGAACAAAGTTACCACTTATGGACAGTTTAATCGCCGCTACTGCAATTGAATTTAGTTTAGTGGTGGCCATCAGGAATTTAACCGATATAGAACGATGTCAAGTGCCAGTATATGACCCTTGGGATTATGTAGTTGATCGTGTATAAAGAATGATTATGGTTCCAAATCAGATTAAATTTGATCAGTAAATTTCTTTGCGGTATCCCGCATCAACAACGTTAATAATCACCACATCATTTTTTAAGTTGCTTAAGAGCCTTCTTCGTGTACTCAACCCGAAACCTCATAAGCCCAGTTCTTTTTTCAATTGATCATGACGAATACGTTCTTTTTGTTGTTCCTCATCCCAAACTTTATTAAATAAAGTCAAATCATATTCATCCTCAATTTTCTCAATAACGGCTTGACGAATGAATGTGGACAAATCCATGTTATGAAGTTCAGCGTATTTTCGGATCAGCATATCTTCCTTGTCACTCAACCTTAAGGAAATCGTACTCACGCCATCACCTCCACTTGCATGTATTCGACCCGAACCTTCGTTTCAAACTCGTGCGCCGCGACATCCATGGATGCTTCTAGCCATTCTTCATTCCTTGACAATCTTTATTTTCCACATGAATCAATTTCCACACGATCCGCACCGGCTATAATTTCGTCCAGATCAAAACCTTGCTCCTTCACAAAATCATCAAAGTCGATTGCGGCTTCAGGATCATAACTTTCCAATCTCCTGTCAGCAAGCTTTACAAGCCTTGCATCCTCAATTTTTTCGAGCAAAGCTTCCATTTTGACTGCCTTCTCAACAAGTTCTCTATATGATTTCATAGACACAACGATTGCTGTAGGCTGGTTATTCTTAAGCACAATATATTCGGTATTGTTATTTTTAACATCGTCAAAGATTTTTGATGTTTTCCCTTTGCTAAAATCGGATATTGATACGAAATGCTCTGTAAATTTCAACAAATTTTCATTCACATCCACACGAGCACCTACTTTCATCTTCCCATTCTCTATCGTATTTTCAATTATTGACAATGTAAGTAAAAAACAAAGGATAAACATAGCCGATCCGATGTTTATCCCATTCGTTGCTATATTTACTTAAACAGTCTCCCTATCGCCTTGCCTGCAGCTCTTCCGACGACTCGTCTCCCCACCCGCTTCGCGATCTTCGTGGGACTGCCGCTCTTGATGGCAGCGATGTCCCCGAGGATCTTGGCGATGCCGTAGAGGACACTGCGTGTTTTGTTAATCGACATGGATTTCACCTCTTTCTTGGTTGTACTTATCTTCCCATACTTAGGAATAATTGTATCTCAATTATACCAAATGCTCAGATCGCCTGGTATAGGGTACGAATTGTTTTCTTTGTTAAATATTAGGTGTATATTCATATTTATAGTCTTGTGATATTCTAAATATTGTAAAGTTGACCATCTGGGTACTACACTTCCTTGCGATGGGCTGTCTTCTTGGTAGCGGTGTTACACCTGGTGGCTGTAGAAATAAGGCCTCATCAACCGAGAATGATCATTGGTTTTGTTGTGCTTGGTTTGGCAACAGTAAACCAGTAGCGATTATCGAAGCCATGCTTCTGACTTAGAATGTAATAATATTGTTTTTGCATAATAACAAAAGCACCTTCTCCTCTTCCATTTCAAGGGAAAAGGTATTTTGTTATTAAAGTAATATTTTATATTTTGAGATTATTTTCAATGTGCGACAAATCTATAACCGATATGTGTAAAATAATTTAATGACTGTATCTGATAATCATTAATAACGGAGAATGAATTTATGGCGAAATACGTTGGCAAACCTCTTCTGATAGATAACAACGGAACCTCTAAGCTACAAAAAGGACAACTTGGCGAGCAACTTGTAGCTCATTCCTTGACACAAGTGCTTGATAGTGAATCAATTGTCGTTGGATTTCCCCAAATCGGAAAATACGATCCAGACTTTCTTATTCTTTCTCCCCGTTTCGGCATTCGTATAGTTGAAGTAAAAAACTTTTCTTTAGATGCAATTGCAATTGCTCACACAAATGGTCTTATCGTGTTTAAGAATGACTCCAATCATAATCCAATGCAACAAGCCAAAACACATTCTGAGAATATCCTTCATCTTCTAGAAAGAGAGTTGCCAGAACACTTTAAAGGGAAAGCCCCCATAGGATATCTTGTTATTCACGCTGGCTTTACACGCCATGAATTTGAAAAGAAATTTCCTCATTTCATTGATGCGAATGACTTTTGGAAACATCATGCTGCACTCGATGAAATCATTAGTGGATTTGAAGGACGTTTAATGAATTCCACCAAATTCAAACGATCCTGTCCGAATGATTCAATTGAAAAAATCTTAGATCTAGTTAAATATCGAGAGCAAACAGCGTCTGAGTCTAGTATTCTGAAACTAGAGATGGAAACTAAAATCCAAGAGTTGGATCAGAAAATCTCTAAAATTCAAGCATTCGAGAAAACCAGCGTTGAAAAACCTCAAACACCAATTACTTCTTCGAATGATATTACAACAGCAAAAAAACGCAAATCTTCATACTTTATAGAGATATTCCTTCTGTTATTCACAATTCTAATTGGAGTAACATGGGTTAACCTTAATTCAACAAATTCAGATTTATCTACCGTTCAAATTGGCGAAATTGAAAGTTTCCTTAATCAAGACGTGACTGTATACGGCAAAGTCGAAAGGTTTTATTTCGATGACAAAAGTAAGACTAAATTTTTAACTATTTCCGATATCTCAGGGGAAATAGATGCCATCATCTTCGAAAAGACTGTTGTTCCCTACATATATGAAGGAAAAAGGTACAAGTTACTCGGGAAAGTTCAAAATTTCGATGGTGAATATCAGTTAGTTGTTAACAATATCGAACCCAACTAATGTAATTCAGTGAAGTTATTAAAATTTTGGTCCCCTGATGGAGTGGTAAATATGAAGATATTAAAAACTGATGAAGACTTTAAATTAGCTCAAACATTCGAAATCAATTTAATTGTCCATCAAGACAATGAAGATATTGGAAATGGAAAAATAATTTATTTTGATGATAGATTTGTCCGTTTCTCATGTGGTACATATTACTTTCGAAAGAGTTGTGATATTTTTATATATGATGATCTAATTAATTATCATTGAGGCTTATTAAATTACTAATGATGTTGAATGTAATATTTATAAAAGTTACAAGTATATTGACATAAAAAAACAACTCTATTTCGTCGAATACACAATCAAACTCACCGTCTGGAAAAAATAGTTATTGTTTGATTATATCGGAATCTGCGACAAATAAATCGCTGTCACTTTTTTGTAACTTTAGATAATAGATTACCAAAGAGCGTGCATTCAGCATAATTACTGTGCCAAATATTGCAGCGAAAAGGATTGCCTAAGTGACACGAATGGAGAGCCACTTTATAGGTGGCTCTCCAATTAACATCATGGCTCTAAAAAAATTATTATCATGGCTCTCATTGATTAACTCAATGATCCTATAGCGCCGAAATATTCAGTTTGCTGCGAAATTTAGTGTTTTATCATGATTTTCTGGAGTATTAACTTTCTTGACAACGGTCCAAATCGATTTCATTTTGTATCTGAATTTTGAGACGGTAATAAAATTCAAGAATAAACTATGAATATAATATTTCAAGTAGACCGCCATGGATAACCTTTATTTGCAGTTCCAACTTTTCTCTGAAGGATAACATCATTTATGTGTCGAATTATAAATTCACTCTGAAATACGTCTTTAAGATTGGTGGTGCGTTCAAAATGCCGCAATTGCTTGCTAAAAACATACATGAACACGATGATTTGATTAATTTGATTTTAGATATTAAAAAAGGTAATAATGAATCATTTAATCAGTTAGTTTATATATACTCGCCTGCGATAAAAAGCATTGCTTCTCGGTTTTTCTTAATAGGTTGGGAGCAAGATGATTTATATCAAGAAGGGTTGATTGGATTGTTCAAAGCAACACAGGCTTTTGATCCATTTAAAGGGGGTAACTTTAACGCTCTCGCCAAGTTATGTATTAAAAGAAGTATACTGCAGATCGTAAGATCGAATAATGCTAACAAACAAATGATTCATAATAATAGTTATATGTTGTACGATCTAATAATTGAAGATAAACCCATGATCAACATGATCGCCGCTTCTGATAATTACAACCCAGAAAAAGCTTTTATAAATAATGAAAATTACCAAAAAGCGCATGAAATTATTGATAATACGCTCACTAACTTTGAAAAACAAGTATTTCAACTCTTTCTATGCGAAAGAGCTTATAGCGAAATTTCAAATCAACTGGGTACGTCCACCAAATCAATTGATAATGCCCTAACAAGAGTTAAAAAAAAATTAAGAAAATCTTTGAAAATCAAATTATTAACAATGTGTGGTGAATAAAGATTTACAAGGTATCAAAAGAATACGTTTTAAAACGATGAAAATAGTAAAGTTCAAACACACAAAACTTGAAGATAGAGTAACTAAAAGTTCTTTAATCAAGGTTTCAGATTTCGTAGATATGATACGAGACTTTACATATTGGCTGATGTTTCTGTTAAAGAATAAAAAGCTTTTATTTTTGTCAAATCGTTTTTTTCGCATGGAAGTTAACATCATGTCCGAATACCTTAATCTCACGTTGACTATTGGATCAAAAATATCCGAATAAACAAAGACAAAGATATGGTGGTGACCCAATTTTACAGTGAGGAGAGATGGTGTTTACTTCGTATGTGGAAACATCACATCGATGAGAACTTTAAAAATACTATTAAATAATTATTAGCCATATTGAAATCGAAGAAGCAGAGAATATTAACATTTCACCCTAACATTCTTCAATCCCAGACCACCTTCGTAGAACAAAGACGCCCTGACTCCATCAGGCAAGTTTTTCCCATAATGGTTAATAAGCATCTTCCATGTTGATTGCCGATCAGATATTATTTGAGCTTCCTTAACTATACTGTGCTCTAGCCAGTTTTCTTTTAATGTTTCGATATCTGCTTGATCTATATATGATTTTATTTGAGGTGCAAGCTCAAATAAATGTTTGTATATTTTTGATACTCCTTGTACCAACTCACCGTTAATTCTAAAGGCAACTTTTCCTCCTGCGCTGAAAGTATCTCTTAATGATGAATTTATCAATTGGTGGTCCGTCATAAGATAAACAGACGCCCCGAAATATTTTGTTGTGGAATCTGACAATAATTCAGGGAAAAGAACAAACAATTCCGATGTTATGAATTTCTTCTTTTGAACGCTTAAATTACGATACTCTCTAACAACGGGGATTGTTTCATCATCCATCCACCACACCTTTTCTCCAGCAGTTAACTTGCTTTTAAGATATTTCTTAATAAGCCCCGCTTTTTCAATTTCAGTTAATTTCCTGTATTCACTGTATCTAATGCCCAATTGACTGAAAATTGATTTTTCTTGTTTTTGATCCATATTAATAAAAAATCTTGGTGAGTGAGTAACCTTAACATCAGATAAGCAATTTTCATAATTGTCATATCTAATTGAGATTCTTCCTTTACCGATAGACTTTCCAAAAAACACAAATATATCCCCAGTCACTTCTTCTTGATAGGTTCCTTCGAAAATACTATTCCCGGTGGAATCCCATTTGTTCGAAGTTGAAAATTTAACTTCAACCCCATAACTTCCTATTACAATATCAGGAAAACTTTGCTTTCCAGTTTGGCGTATATTTTTAATACCCATATTTAAGGCTATATTCTCCATAGTAATAAAAACATGATCTTCAAATGCTTCTCCAGTCTTTACCTCCAATGATTCACTTTCAATTTTTTTTTTAGTTCCTTCCAATAAACTAATCACTTGGCTGTTAGTTAGGCTCATATTTATTCTCCTTGTACTCTATAAGATCCAACATCGTTATCTCTCTGTCACTTAATTGGTTTAGGCATTCAAGTATTGCATCTAGAGTATCTACTTCTAGCCTTCTCGTGCTTCCATTACACATATCATTAATTGTGTTAGGCCTTATTTTCGAAAGAACTGAAAATTTGTTTTTTGTGATATTTAATTCATGTAATAATTCGTTTAATTTAAACTTTATCATGGAGAAATTCACATTCCCTATTGAAATTTAACTCCAGAAGTTATATAATTTATTTATACTGGACAATCATTGTTTAAATAAAGATAACTCAATGATACAATACAAAAATAAAAACTTAAATATTAACGGGTGAAAAATGGGAAAAACTTATAGAGTTGTCTCCTTGTTCAGCGGATGTGGTGGGCTCGATCTAGGTTTTACTGGTGGATTTGAGATATTTGATAAACACTATGAAAAACATCCTTTTAATATTATATGGTCAAACGATTTCTTTAATGAGGCATGCCAAACATACAGGCACAATTTGGGAGATCATATATATGAAGGTGATATTTCCTTGCTTGATAAAAAAAAGATTCCAGATGCAGATATCGTTATTGGTGGTTTTCCTTGCCAAGATTTTAGTGTGGCTGGAAAGAGGCAAGGTACTTCTGTTAAACGTGGCAGGTTGTACCTTGAGATGAAAAGTGTTATTGAGCATATAAAACCACTTATTTTTGTGGCTGAAAATGTTGAAGGTCTTGTCAACATGGAAAATGGATTAATACTGCAAACTATCAAGGATGACTTCTCTGAGATGCGAATAGAGAGCGAGACTATTCGCTATAATGTAACTCATCATTTATTGCATGCCCCTGATTATGGGGTTCCACAATTAAGAAAAAGGGTTTTCATTGTAGGGATTCGTTCCGACTTAAATGTAAATTTTAAAGCACCTTTGCCAACACACCTAAATAACTGGATGACAGCGGAAGAAGCGATTGATGATTTGTGGGGGCGAGAAAATGATCCTCCGATATTTAATCACTCTCAGATTTCAAGGGCAAAATTTTACCCTGGAAAAAGAATGCAAGGTAACACTCAAATAAAAGCTGATCAACCATCTGTAACCATAAGAGCTGAACACCATGGTAATATTGAAGCTCATTACAGAAGTACTAACTCTTCAGATCCAGATAACATGCTTTACTGGAGAAGATTATCCGTCAGAGAGTGTGCAAGGATACAAACTTTTCCAGATTATTTCGAGTTTAAGGGTTCAG
Source organism: Paenibacillus sp. (assembly GCA_044353165.1). Lineage (GTDB taxonomy): Bacteria > Bacillota > Bacilli > Paenibacillales > YIM-B00363 > JBILCM01. Next base: position 4,696 of record JBILCM010000032.1, on the reverse strand, counting down.
CAACAGCATCGTATAAGCAGGTAGGAAATGCGGTTCCACCTGTATTGGGATGGCACGTTGCAAACTCAGTGGCTAAATGCCTTAGTCAAATTAATTTGAAACAAAGTGAATTTACATCATATATTTAGTCACTCGAAGGACGTGTTGAATATACACCTCCTTTTTAAATTGCATGACACAAACGTGCTTTCCTCAATTAATTCGTTTATAAAATTTAAAGTTATGTTTTTTAAGCTGTATAATCAATCTATTGGTTGACTTAATTTTGAAAATTCGTGGTTTAAACAGAAGTTTGGTTATTGATTACATATCTCATATATTTAAAATTTCGGCCTGTCAACTCAGCTTTTTTTCAAAAAAGAGGTTTATTTTGACTGAATTATTCAGATTTAATTGTAACTTAGTCGATTAATTTCACAGTTAAAATGAAAAGAGGAACGAGTTTATTAGGTCGTCTTTGTGGTCGGGGTTGGATTTTGGCTGGTTTTTAATGTTTATTTTCTACAATTTCATAATATATATTCCCATGAGGAAGAGATATTTAATCGGTGGGGTGCGATCTTAATGTTACAAATCGTCTCCTTACGTATTTCTCCATGAATGAACATCACCCTGAACGTATCTTTTATATTGCAATACAAATATATGTTCTATTTTAAGGGATGACAAAACTCCGACCTCTCGGTCAGAGCAATCATTCACAACTTTAACAAAAGCAATACGGAATGCCTTAGGTAACTGTTGGTTAGCAATTGTTAATTTGGATCCTTGAACAATCAGACTAATGTCATCATCTTCTAGGTGCTTTGTAAATAGTTGACACATATATTGAATGAGATCTTCTACTTCTTTATCAATATAATCTTCTTCCAAGTCTCGATAGTACACGTCATGCAGGAACTCAAAAAACTTTATCATACTTGCATTCGGAAGAATTGCATGGGTAAGAATAGAGGTTACGAAGCCTTTGTTCTTATTGCCTATGTGAAAATATAAACCATTCTTTTCACAGAAATCTTCGAATGAATTTTTTCCAACTTTCATTGCTTCATCTTCGTCTACGTTTAGTCTCGATGCAAATTCATTCCAGAACTTCCCGTTCTGGAAATCATTGATTGCAAAAAAAACAAGAGCAATCGATATAATCGTTGATTTCTCATCTTTCGAAACATAAATTTCTTTTTTAATGAGAGACCTCGCGCAATCCATCAACTCACAATATGAAGTATTATCAATCTCAATGAGTCCAACTAGAAACTCATCTGAATGATCCGCAATACGTTCTTTGACAGTGTTTAATATCCTTTCTACTTTTTGAGATTTTCCCATACTGTCTTATCTCCAATATAATTGTTGAGTAGTTTTTTGAAGTTAGCTGTCCTTGATTCATTTAACCCTGCCGAATGCGTTGCTCAATCAAATTGTATTGCGTATCACTCTAATAGATCATTTAACAGTATGGGAGAAACCTCCAACAACATTAGAAGAAGTTATATTATGTTAATTCTCAATAAATTAGATTGATTATGTTATTTATTCAACATATTACATAATTTTTCCTTCTTCTTCCTTTATCATTATACATGAGTGCGGTGACAGCTGTATGTCAGCGAGTATACGTTCGGGTCGATTGTTTTTGCGGCTTTATTCTTACTTAGGTAAATCATCATCCGTCACGAATAAGACGAACCGGCTGTACACGTAATCCAGCTGCCGTTCGGGCAAGAGGTGGTTATAACTGTGCTTGAAGGTCGTTTCCAGATGCTCGAATATGGCTGACGGATGGATTCGCTCCTGTGCGATGTCTTCGAACGACTGGTGATACATCACCTTCAGTTCATTCCATAGGTGGTGAAAATGTCCCTGCCCCGGGATGTTCAGCGTCTGCTGCATAACTTCGTCTTTCTTCTTAGGGTCCATCTCTCTGCCCGCATCACAGATATCACAGACGAGCACATGTTTGACATTGAACTTGGCGACAGGGACAAAATAGAGGGTCACCCGATTGGAATATTCGTATAGACGGTGATCGCAGTGATTGCGGCACGCTGGACATTTCATCATACCGTAATAAGCGATTTCTTTCCCTTTCTTGCCCCAACCTGCAATAATCATGAGCCGCTCACTCCTTCATCGCCATCGCCTGGTCATATGTGAGTTGTTGCGCGGGATCCCCACAGATGGAGCAGGTGAGATAATAATTGCGCGCTCCGATGAGCGGTTTCTTGCTGAAGATCACGCCGATCTGGATTCCTCTGGGCTCGACATACACAATATGGTCACACGTATTGCCGCAGTGGCTGCATCGTTGTTGCATGGAGCGACTTCCTTCCAACTTCCAACCTTGGTACGAGCGAAAAAACATGGTGTCTTCCCTCCATTTTCTCAAAATAACGATCTACTCAGAACTTTGGGCCACCTGATGGAATAAGGTCGTGGCGATGTCTTCGGTTTTGAGATGAGCGCCTGTCATTCCTGCGATGCCAGCGAGCTTCAACCACGGCTGATGTTCCCCGCGCAGCATCTGTTCGACCGCCGTCTGTTCTTGTGGGGTGAGCATGCTTGTCAATCGATTCCGTTGTTGCTCGATGGTCTGACGCGCCGCGGATGGCATGACTTTCAATCGAATCAACTGCGCGTAGGCGATGACTCTAAGCAAGTTCGAGGGATGGGCCGCTGGACTCGCGTCTGTATCGTTCGCCGTCTTCAGCAAGCTGTCCGCGGCTTTGATGATTTGAACTTTGTACGTTCTCCAATGTTTTGGGAGCAGTAACATCGCAATGATGAACATGGCGGTGTGGATCTCGCCCCTCGTTCCGCTGCCATACCGACCATCCGCTTGCTGGTGCGAAGCCGCATCCCACATCGTTACCTGCACTGCACTCATACGAGGCGCTTGACGATTCTGCACTGCTTGATCCATATCAGCAGGGATGTATGCACTAGAATCTAATTCAAACATTGAATCGTTGCGGGTCATATTCATGTGGACCACCTCATCCTCACTGTCATTCCCCCAACCCGTCGGCATGGCCACTGGAATGATGATAGTCTCTGGCATAGGCGTTCCCGGCTTGCGATCCCTGCGATGCACTGCGAATAACGCTGTTGCACTCGACAACACGCCGTAACGTGCTGACACATCAACGAGTTCGTGATACATCTGTTCACGCTCGTGCGGATGGCTCGCAGTCTCGATGCGCTCTTCCCATTGCTTGATCGTCGCTTTGGCCCAGGCGAGGGACAAGAGGCGAGCGTCCCCTCTACCTCCGTTGCGAATGACTTGATGGTACGGTCTGCCATTGAGCACACCCCGCAATTCCACATGATGCACATAAGATTCACGCAGCCAGAACTTATACGCATCCGCATAATAGAGACGTTCAGGTAGCACAGGGACGACTTCAATCGGATTGCCAACCGCATCGACAAACTCGGGATGTTCTAACGCCTGTTGATGGATGCGGGCAAATTGGCGGGTGACTTTATCCTCGATGCGCTCCCCCGGATACACATACTCCGGCACACCGTTGCCATGCTCTGCCAGTTTTTCGATCAACGATGCGTTCACCGCCGTATCGATCCCGAAAGGGAATAAGCGGATGCGGTGCTTATGCTTCTTCACCAGCTGGATGATCACGTCTTCATTGCCGACTTCACCATCAGTGAATAAGAGAATGATTCGCTCCCGCGATGAGTCCTGCTTCTTGTCCTTGCGTTCTAACACATCGTAAAGGGGTTGATAAATTTCAGTCCCACCCATCGCATCCAAGTTGTGAATCCATTGATCCGCTAGGACCAATTGTTGTTGCGAATAACGAACCGGTTGGGGTGCATAATGATGCGCATCACTCTCGAAAGCGATCAATTGAAAATAACTATGTTCGGCCATATTGCGCAATGCGATGGCGACGGCGCGCTTGGCTTGCGTCAGCTTCTCACCATCCATCGACCCCGAAATATCGATGAGGAATGTATATTCGACCGGTTGCGGCGCGATCTCTTCTGGGCCTGAGTAACTCCAGTCGGGAATAATATGGATTTACGCATGAGACACCGCATCGAGCCCACGATGACCATCCGTGATGAAGGAGCTCTCATCCTCCTCTTCGAGCATGGCCGTCAGTACGAAATCCCGATCCAATCCATGATCATCGCGAGACAGATTGATTCTCCAGTCGCCACGCTCAAGTGAAATTTCGATCGGATGCGTTGGGGACGACACTTTCTTAATGCCCGCCGAGGCGGACAAGGTGATGTCTAACTTCAGCGGATACGTGGCTCCTCCTCTAGGAGTGGCGATCACGCGGTGAGATGGTTTGTACCGCGGCGCAATGACGGTCGGCAAAATCCAGCGCAATTCTTGGTCGGTGGCGGTCAGCACTTGGATGTATGTCAAGGTGATGGAGGCTTGCTCGCCCGGCAGCAGATGGCCTAGGGACAGTTGAAACTGATTCGAATCTTTGTGCTCCAACAAGACCCCGGTGTCGCCGTGCTTAATCGCTTCTTGATACTGGCGGTGCGCCTCTTCCTTCTCACGGAACTCGCCTTGAATTTCTTTGTCCCCGATCCTCGCATGAAATCCCGTCACTTGAGCATCTGTAAGGAGTGGGAAAATGTAGATGGCTTCAATCGTGCGCTTTCCTTCATTCATATACTGCTGGGTCACGGCCACTTCTGCGTAATGCGCATCAAG
>JBILCM010000090.1:0-8828 GCA_044353165.1 Paenibacillus sp. | reverse complement strand
ATTCGAACGGCAATTATTATATGACGGGTACGTATGGCGGTTATGACGTGAAAGTGAACGATGGCATTTATCTTTGGAAATCAGCCGACCTCCGCCACTGGGAAGCCCTTGGGAATGTGTTTGACATCGAGGAGCATGGAGGTTGGTCCTTCAGTCGCGCGATTCGATTCGAGATCATGACACGGATGGGGCCGCAGCGCATTCATCTGAAAGATGAGCCGGGCTGTGATTACCGTGCAGTCATCGCGCCGAAGCTGTTCGAAATCGCGGGGAACGTCTATATCACGTATGCGATGAATTATGGGGGTACGGGGTTGCTGCGCAGCTTGACCGGATCGCCGGAAGGTCCGTATGGAGAGGATATTCAGATGACAGCGGATGGGTATTCGGCAAGTTTGTTTCAGGATGATGATGGCGCGGTGTATTACCTCTATGGATCAGGGAAGATCGCTCGGATGGCTGATGATCTGCGCGATGTCATCGAACCATTCACACCGCTTCACACAAGTACAGACTATCAACAGTACACGACTGTGCAACGGGCTGTAGAGACTCCTGTGGTTGGGGAGAATGGCGCTTATATGATCAAGCACGAAGGTGCTTATTATTTGTTTTGCGCGGATCATTTTTACCGAATGGGGGAGCCGAACTACGATAATTTCGTAGCGGTGTCATCACATTTGCGAGGGCCCTTCAGTCGCCGATATTTGGCACTGCCGCATGGTGGGGAAGCGACTTATTTCAAAGATAAGCAAGACCAATGGCATGGCGTATTTGCCGGGCATGACCGATACGCGTTCCATGTGGATCGTTGCGCGATGGTGCCGATGCAATTTGGTCCCGATCATCACGTTCGTGCTGCCGACGGCTACACCTTCGAGAACAGTCCCGTGGGACGTTCAATGCCGCTACGCTGGCAAGAAGGCGTAGGCCATTTCATTCGTGACACCCAGATTTCGCGAGGGCACGATGGGTATTACTACTTGACCGGGACAACGAAAGCTTCCTCAGAACATCAGGGGATTGAATTGTGGCGGAGTCGAACAATGGATGACTTCGAATATTTGGGCATCGTTTGGCGACCTGAATCTGGTGAACAACATGCGTACAATGCGAAGAAGCATGGACAGACACGAGCGTTCTGGGCACCGGAAATCCATTACGTCCGCAACAATTATTACATCACCTTCAGTCTGCAATTCGGCGGCACACTCTTGTTACGCAGTGCGACCGGTCAAGGCGAAGGACCATATGAATTCGTCGGACCGATCACGGATGAGTGGATCGATTCGTCCCTCTTCGAAGATGAGGATGGCACTGTTTATTTTGTGTGGCAAGACGGGAAGATCGCCAAGATGAAGGAAGATATGTCAGGACTCGCTGAAGAGATGACGTTATTGACAGATGCGAACGGGAATACTGTTGGTTATGAAGGGGTATCCCTCGTGCGCATGGACGGAAAATATGTACTTAGTGCTGCGGCTTGGCATGGGGATATCCGTGTGGATGGTACATATGATCTGATGTGTGTGGTCTCCGATCGCGTCCATGGTCCATATCATGTGCGCCATGTCGCGGTGCCGCATGGGGGGCATGGATCCTTGTTTCAGTCGTACACCGGTCAGTGGTATGCGACGTTGTTCGGCAATGACCGAACGGCCCCATATCGCAAGCGCCCGGGTGTCATTCCTGTGAAATTGGTGGATAGCAAGGTCGTCACGATTGAAATTTAAGGGGGCATGGCAGGTCATGGTCAAGCAAAAGCAACCGAATATCATTGTGGTGATGACCGACCAACAACGTGCAGACAGCAGCGCGCGCGAAGGCTTTCCGCTCGATACGACGCCATTCATGGATCAACTGGCGCGCCAAGGTGTCTGCTTCCAACGCGCGTATACTGCCGCACCGGTCTGCGGACCAGCGCGGGTGAGCTTGTTGACAGGGAGATTCCCCAGTGCGCACCATGTTCGCGAGAACCGCGCCTTCGACGCTGTGACGTACACCAAAGATATCATCGATGTGCTACAAGAGAACGGGTACGCGACGGCAATGATCGGCAAAAATCACTCCCATCTTAAGAGGGAGCGGCTAGATCATTGGTTTGAATTAAGTCACGATGGCGGTTACCGATCGCAAAATGCGCAAACCGATGAGGAACGTGCTTTTGATCAATGGTTGCATGCACTGAACCATGCGGTGAGCTTGGAACCGACGCCGTTCCCGCTGACTAGCCAAGGCCCTTATCGTGCAGTGAGCGATGCACAACGTTGGATTACATCGGTGACGCAAAGTGATAACGAGAATGAGACAAAACCATTCTTTCTATGGCTTAGTTTCGCAGAACCCCACAACCCATACCAAGTGCCAGAACCGTATTTCTCGATGTTCCCCCCGGAATCGTTACCTCCACTGGCAACAGACCGCACGGCGCTTGAGGCCAAAGGGTTCAAATGGACATTCACCCGTGCACTCGGGGAACATTATTACCCCGAGTATGAGTCGTTACTGCCGCGCGCTCGCGCGAATTATTACGGGTTGATGCGGATGATTGATGATCAACTGGCACGGCTGGTGCAATATCTTGAAGACGCGCAACTCAAAGAGAATACGCTGATCATCTTTGTTTCAGATCACGGGGATTTCGTCGGTGAATACGGACTTATGCGCAAAGGACCGGAGATGCCTGAGGTGCTCATGCGTATACCGATGTTTGTCGTAGGTCCTGAGGTGACGGGACAGAAAGCACCGCGAATCGATTGCGTATCCCTCATCGATGTGATGCCCACAATCTGCGAAGCGATCGGGGCCGACATCCCCCAAGGGGTGCAAGGCCGTAGCTTGTGGCCGATACTTACCGGGGGTGATTACCCGGCGCAGGAGTTTGCTAGCATCTATGCAGAGCAAGGGTATGGCGGTTTACATTACACAGAAGAAGACGATATCGATTACGCGCATTGTGGGATTGATGGACCGGTTCGTGACTCATTCGATGAATTGAATACGTACTCCCAGAGCGGCATCCTTCGGATGGTGCGCCAAGGCGAGTGGAAGCTGATTTACGATATGCAAGGGCGAGGTCAACTGTATCACTTGGCGGAAGATCCTTATGAACTGTGCAACTTGTATGGTGACCCCCAGTGGCGTTCGGTACAGATGGCCTTACTGGAACAACTGCTTACATGGTCATTACGGATGCAAGACCCACTCCCCTTCCCGAAGCACAAATACCGAATCAAGACGCATCCGCGAAACTACTGGTCGGGGGGGCATCAGGCATGAAACGGTGGGTTGCGATTGCATTCTTGCTCATGCTTTTTGGATGCGCATCCCTTACGCCATCTGAAGACATTGAGCTAACAGATGCCCCGATCGAGTTAGTGGTCTCCACAATTCCAGGTCCGGTAGCTGTCAAGTTGAAGGCAGATGCGGTGGCGTTCTCGAACAAATACCCCAATGTCACGATCAAGTTTAACGAGTTCGAACAGAAACCTTACGAAGAGCAAGGTCCACGGTTGTTCCTCTCCGAGAATAAGCCGGATGTGGCTTGGTATTGGCTCGTTACGCGCACGTTCGATGTGATTGAATCCGGGGCGTTCGAGCCGATCGATGATTTGTATGCACAAGAAGGATGGGAGCGCACACTGCCTCAATCCACATTGGATTTGTACACCTACAAGGACGGGCATCGCTATGGTGTCAGCGACACGACGGTGTGGGCACCGATTCTTTACTATAACAAAGCTGCATTCGAGAAGGCTGGCGTGGACTTGCCGGTCACCATGGAAGATTTCTACGCAGCTGCACCGAAGCTCAAAGCTGCTGGTTATATCCCCTTAGTCAGTGGGTTGGGGGTCTCGAATATTGCCGGACATGTCTTTGAAGGGGTGCTGGTCCACAGCGTGTCCCGAGCACAATACAACAAATTACTTGATTTCTCAAAGCGATATGAAGACATCCACTATCAATCCCCGGAAATGGTCGGTGTGTTCAGACAGTTGCAACGGATGGGTCGTGAGCTGTTTCCCGAAGGGGCTTCAGGTATGAAAGATAATGAGGCGCGAGCACTGTTCGTTGAAGGGGAGGCCGCGGTGTATTCACACGGTTCCTGGGCGGCTGGCAGTTCGATGCTAGGCAAGGAGCTGCCGGGAGACTTTCAACTGGGCACGATGTTTTATCCACAGATGAAACCGAGTGTTCCCGGGGCGGCCGGTCTGTTCCAAGGGAATGCTCTTTGGGTCATAAGCGGGACAGGCAAGGAAGCATGGGCCAAAAAATTTGTAGCGCATGCAATGTCCAAGGAAAGCCATATTGCGCTCGCGAAGTCGCGTGGTTTGTTTCCTTCGCGCACAGATTTAACGGATGAGGATTTAGCTCCGTTAGGCGATACGCAAGTGCAGATGTATAAGCAGTTGCAAGAACATGGCACAGTCACTTTCTGGCATCATCTGGCACCGATCGAATTGAATCAGACCAAGAACGAAGTGGTGCAACGTGTGATTGCCGGCACCATGACACCTGAGGAAGCTGCGGCCCGCATGCAAGCCACATTCGAAAAGTCGCAAAAATAAGGGTGGGATAGATGAGTCGGGGTGTCCCATTGCCATTTGACAAAAGGAGAACTTATTCTGACAATAGAGAGAATGAAGTGACTGGGAGGGTATATTGTGGAAAAATGTGTGGTGGTATGGTTTCGCAAGGATCTGCGCATCGTTGACCATGAACCGCTCTACCGCGCGTCATGTGAGCGACTACCCATTCTGCCGATTTATATTTTTGATCCACAACAATTTACCCAGACTGCATATGGATTCCCAAAGACGGGGCTGCATCGTGTCAGATTCCTGCTCGAAAGTCTTGATGGACTCCATCAGCAACTACAAGCGCGAGGTCTGTCGCTTTGCACCCGTTGGGGCTCGCCGGAAGAAGTGTTTCAACAACTGCGCAATCAGTACAACTTCACTCAAATTTTCTACAGCACCGCACTAGGCTCCGAAGAAGAAGCGCAGGTCCAACGCGTGGAACAAGCCATGGGTCAGCATGTGTCGTTGCATGCTTGTTGGACACACACATTGCTTACACCAGAGACATTGCCATTCCCGATCTCACAGGTTCCGGACGTATTTACGGTATTCCGTCAACAAGTCGAGCGGCAATGGACAGTCCGTGAAGCATGGCCCAACCTTGCATATGGGTTGTCCCTTCAAAATCCACCGGAATCGGTGACCCCTTCACTCGCAAAGTTAGGCTTCGCAAGTGATCAGCACACGTTACCAGACCCGCGCACGGTGTTCCCTTTCCGTGGGGGGCCCGCTGCGGCGGAAGCGAGATTGCGCGCATATTTGGATGAAACACACGCAATACGCACGTACAAACAAACACGCAATGGCTTGCTTGGCACCGATTATTCCTCTAAGTTCTCTCCTTATTTGTCGCTGGGGAGCCTCTCACCGCGAATGATTTATGAGAAAATCAAAGCATACGAACGCGAATGGGGCGGCAATGATTCGACGTACTGGCTGGTGTTTGAATTGTTATGGCGTGATTATTTTGTATTCGTCCATCGTAAGTACGGGAATCGTATTTTTCAGAAGCACGGTATTCAAGGGCATGACGTGTTGAGCAGGGACAAGCTAGCAGGACATGTCTTCAACCCGAAGCAACATGCGGATTGGATGGAAGGAAACACAGGGGAACCATTCGTAGACGCGAACATGAAGGAATTACGGTTAACTGGATTTATGTCCAATCGAGGTCGGCAAGTGACAGCATCATACTATGTGTCGGTGTTGCATCAAGATTGGCGCGTGGGTGCAGCGTGGTTTGAATCTTGTTTGATTGACTACGATGTTTCGAGTAATTATGGGAATTGGATGTATGTGGCTGGGGTCGGCAACGATCCGCGTCCGAATCGCTTCTTTCACCCGGTGAAGCAAGCGCGCATGTATGATCCGCAAGGCGAGTATGTGAAACAATGGTTAACTTGATCTCCTAGCCTTCACAGGAGAGGAAGGACGAACGTAGGATGAAACCAGTACGAGTGTTATTTGTTTGTTTGGGCAATATTTGCCGTTCGCCAATGGCAGAAGCGTTATTAAGGCACAAAGTGAAACAGGCAAGTTTGCAAGAGGTAATTATTATCGATTCGGCAGGCACCGGTGATTGGCACATCGGACACCCGCCGCATGCAGGGACGAGAAAGATCCTCAAGCATCACGGGATTGATGATGCAGGCCTTATCGCGCGAAAGATCGACACCGCCGATTTGGCGGCGTTCGATTATGTCATCGCGATGGATCGCAGCAATGAGGAGAATATCCGCAAACTGGGCAATGGATCAGCGCGTATCCTGCTCATGCTCGATCTGTTGCCGAACGACCAGCGCAAAGATGTGCCGGACCCCTATTTCACGGGCAACTTTGAGGAAGTATATGCGATGCTTGATGAAGCCTGTGATCAGCTTTTGGCAATGATTCTCGAGGCGATAATATTAGCGGATGGAACGACATAGTCTTCAATTGCCTTATTTCAAGAAACGTCCACCCGCCGACTTACATCTCGAAGCAAGGTGGAGATCCGTTGCTCAATGCGTTCGATTTCGCGACGGTGTTCAACGATCTGTTGGGATGCATGAAGCACGTCAGATGATGCAATAATCGTTCCGCTTGCATCGGTTTCTTTCACATGTGCGTTAAGCCGTTTCCATGCGGATGATTTTCTTGTATTGGCTGCGCTGACGGCATCCTTGCGTGATTTGATTTGCGCTCGCAGCGGTTCGAGACCTTCTAGAATACGACGCAATTCAGTTATTTTGCGACTTTGTTCGGCTTTGGCTGCTTGTAGTGGTTGCTCCTTCATGCGGATGTCATGGCGAGCGATCTGCACGCTCATCTGCATCAAATCGGCTTGCGTGCGCAGCATCTTATTCAAGTCTGTATTCCGGATGAGTCGTGCAGACTTGATTTGCAAATTCAGTGCTTTGTAACGATCAAACAACGGTTGGTACCGTGTTTTTGTTCGCTCGACTTGTTGCTCCAAAGCTTGGATCTGCTCATGATCAATAGCGCTGATCCTCCGGCGAACGTTCTTCTCCAATGTGGTATTGGCAGTTCGCAACGTTGTTGTTGCACGCTCCACATGAGTTTCTGCTTGCTGGGCAAGCAGAAACTCGTTGTATAGCGAATGAATTCGCATCCCAGTGGGATGCCCGGCGCGTTCGGCTGTGACATCGAGTGATTTCTTGGCGCTAACGGTTAATTCGAGGGTTGCAGCCCACGTTGGTACGGGCAAGGCAAACAAGCTAATGACTACAAGCAGCAAAGAAATCCAGCGTTGCATCCAGATCATTCAGTTCTGTCCTCCCATCGTAAAATGATGATGCATACATAACAAAAGCACCTGCAAGAGCAGCCATATGGCTCACTCCTGCAGGTGCTTCCTGCATGAAAATTCAGTATGATGCATCTTATTGTTCCAAAACTTTACCTTATCCCTATCACAATGTCAAGCCACAACAAATGAAATTGCAATATGATAAACGCTAGTAAACCCTAAGCGTGGGAATGTCAAATATGGTTTGTTTGATGCCGTTCTTATGTATTATTCGAACTGTAGTTGGAATGAATCGGGCACAAGAATCGGTTGCTTCCGACCGAGCAAATGCAGAATTAATTGTGAGACAAGTACGCCTGGACCCAGTGCTTGTCCCACGCTGATCGTTGGTATGCTGCGGTTGGCAAGCCAGCGCTCAACATCCTCCATCTTCACGTAGGAGGGCAATTGTTTCGCATAACCTGATGCAGGCATGGAGATCCCTTGCAGCTGTGCGATGGGCACCCCGTCAGGCAAACCTGCTAATTCCTCAATGGTCATCCCTTCGGGTGCGAACGTGAGCACCGTCGTGCCAAAACCTAAGGCAGCAGCCGTATAAACATAAAGTCCGCGGCTTCTTGCCGCACGGTGTAAGGCAATCGCATCTGGGAATGCGAAATAGTCAATGCCGTCAATGACAAAATCTGCATCGTCTAGGAATGCATCTGCATTCGACGCATTCACAGCTGCCGGAAGCATGACGAGATCGAGTTCCGGATTTATCGTTAGCAGGTGGTTCCCGAGTGCCTCCACCTTGGGCATGCCGACCGTCAAGTGCGTCGCCGCGCATTGTCGATTAATATTGGAAACGTCGAACGTATCCGGATCGGCAATGACCAATCGGCCGATGCCCATGCGCACCAACAGTTCAGCCGAAAAACCACCGATACAACCGCAACCAGCGATCGCAATTTTCGAAGCTTGTAGTTTTGCAATATCTTCTTCGGTCATGATGCCTAAATTACGAGTGAATTGTTCCTTCGTCATCTTACGGCCGCCTCTGCATAACTTGGTTGTGGATCCACAAAGTAATGATACAACGCAGGTCGTTCATTCTGAATGGTGGAGAGAATTTCGCTTAAATTCAATACACAAGGAATGGTTCTCGAACCCAAATAGACTTTCGATTCCCCGATGACACGGAAAGGGAATTTAAACACGCGGTTCATATAATTATACACTCGCTCATCCACACAGCAAATCCAATGTGTAATGCCGATTTGCTCAGAGTAATGGAATGCGGTTTTAATTAATCCAAGGCTGACATCGTGCTTGGGCAATTTCGTGAATGCGCTCAGTTCGGCATAACGAATGCGATCCAGTTGGTCCAAGCGCGCTTTCTCTATATCATAAATATTGAAATGCTGGAACGTCGGCAAGTGATCAAGCTTCCCGAAGATGAGGCGGGTTACACCGACAACTTCTTTCTCCATCAACGCTTGGGACACGAAATAAACCGA
>JBILCM010000089.1:0-8920 GCA_044353165.1 Paenibacillus sp. | reverse complement strand
AGACAGAATGGATTACACTCGTCTTTATTCTGGTCATTCTGTTTATCGTGTTTCGTTCCGCGGTGGCGCCGTTGATCCCGCTGATCACGGTCGGCTTCACGTACCTTGTTTCACAATCGATCGTGGCATATCTTGTGGAGTACGTTGACTTTCCTTTGTCCACATTCACGCAAATTTTCATGGTCGCTGTCTTATTCGGGATCGGTACAGATTATTGCATCCTGCTCATCAGTCGGTTCAAGGAAGAATTGGCTCATACGGACAACAAAGTGGAAGCGATTGTTGCCACGTACCGCGCAGCAGGGAGAACGGTATTCTTCTCGGGTTTGGCCGTGCTCGTAGGCTTTACCTCGATTGGTTTCTCTACGTTTGTATTATTCCAATCCGCAGTCGCTGTTGCTGTCGGTATTGCGGTCTTGTTGATTGCACTCGTTACGTTAGTGCCCTTCTTTATGATGGTGTTGGGCAAGTCGATCTTCTGGCCTGCGCGCGGGTCGCTGGAGCACAAGGAAAGTCGGTTGTGGGATGCGGTAGGCCGATTCTCTTTGCGTAGACCGCTCCAGACGTTGCTCATTCTCATTGCTGTGACTGTTCCTGCGCTTATCGTCTATCAAGGCTCTCCATCGTTTAACTCGCTCAATGAAATTGGTGAACGTTATGAATCTGTTAAAGGGTTTAATATTATTGCCGACAGTTTTGGACCCGGTGAAACGTTGCCAACAACTGTCGTTGTCGAAAGTGACACGCCGATGGACACGCAAGCTGGATTAGCGGTTGTGGAACAAGTGAGTCGTGAGTTGGCGAAGGTGAATGGTGTGAAGACGGTGCGCAGCGCCACAAGACCGATCGGCGAGGCACTTGTGGATTTGCAAGTGACACAACAAGTAGGCGCTCTGAGTGACGGGGTGGGTGATGCGCAAGCAGGGCTTGGGCAGATCGGCTCCGGATTGTCTGAAGCGAGCGTTGCACTAAGCTCCAATGCCCCTCAATTGCAGGAAGCTGTAGATGGAGCCGGACAATTGATTGCAGGGACCAACGCATTGAAGCAAGGTCTTAATGAGCTTGGGAACGGCTTGCGCCAGATTGAGCAAGGGTTGCGTGACGGTTCTGCAGGTGCCGGCCAGTTGAAAGTCGGCTTGCAACAAGCCCAGGGCAGTGCTGAGCGATTGGCGGCGGCCAGTGCGGAACTGCTGCGAAATTACGAACAGATCGGTTCCGGATTAAATCAAATGTCGCAATCTTTCGCCGCCATTGTCGCCAGCCAGAAGGAGCTCGGCATTGGACTCTCAGGAATGGGTCAAGGGCTGCAAGGTTTGGCGCAGAAATACCCACAACTGCAGAGCGATACTGATTTTATAAAGACGCAAGGCGCTCTAACGCAATTGTTGGCTGGATCAGAACAGCTGAGCGCAGGGTTACAACAATGGCAAACGCAGTTTGGCAATTTGGCTGGCGGCATCGATCAGGCGAATGCGGGATTCGCACAGGCTGCTGATGGACAAATGAAACTCGCGCAAGGACTTGAACAATTCACTGCAGGAATCCGTGATCTGGAGGTTGGACTCGTGCAAGCGAGCGGGGGACAGGGCCAGATTGTGAAGCGAATTCCTGAGATCACAGGCGGAGTGGACCAGATTGTACGTGGTCAGAAAGAGTTGCAATCCGGGTTTGCCGGACTGACGAGTCAATTGGGTGAATTGACCTCCGGCCTCGACCAGAGCGTTGATGGTTTAAACCAAGTATCTGACGGGTTATTAACGGCACAAGATTACCTGCAGACGTTATCCCGTTCGGGCGACACATCGTTGACCGGGTGGTATATTCCGGAAACGGCGATTGGCAATGACGAATTTCAAGCCGCACTAAACGTGTATATGTCAGAAGATCGGCGTATCGCCAAATTTGAGGTCGTGTTCAACGACAATCCATACGATCTTGAGACGTTGTTGAAAGTGGATGACCTTGAAGCGGCTGCGATGCGCGGATTGCAGGATACGTCCTATGCGCAATCGACCATCGCCATTGGCGGCGAATCGAGCATCAACAACGACCTCCGGAACATCTCGGCTGCAGATTATAATCGCACGATGGTGTTGATGCTGATCGGCATTACCCTCATTCTGATCGTCCTGTTCCGCTCCATCGTGATGCCGATTTATCTCGTCTTATCGCTCTTGCTTACCTACTATACATCCGTTGCCATTGCTGAGCTGCTCTTCGTGCGGATCATTGGGCTGGATGGCATCAGTTGGGCTGTGCCGTTCTTCGGTTTCGTCATGCTCATGGCACTAGGGATCGACTATAGCATCTTCTTGATGGATCGCTTCAAAGAATATCGTCATCTGGATCCGCAAGAAGGAATCTTGCTCGCTATGAAAAAGATGGGTACCGTCATCATGTCTGCAGCGGTTATTCTTGGCGGAACATTCGCAGCGATGTTGCCCTCGGGCGTCATGTCGCTGATGCAGATTGCCACGATTGTGTTAAGTGGATTGTTGCTCTATGCACTAGTTATGCTGCCGCTATTCATCCCTGTCATGGTGCGTACGTTCGGTTCCGCTAACTGGTGGCCGAACATGGCACGAGGTGTGGGGGAGAACGTCCCGACATCGAATGAACAAAGCAAATCACTTTAATTGAAAAGAACGAAGAAGTATCATTCTCGGGGCTGTTCCAAAAGTAGATTTCACTACTTTGGGATGGCCCCTTGATTTTCGGTAAAAAAAGAGAAGTCTGCAAAAATAGATAACCGGATCACAAAAAAGTGTTATTGAAGGGAACGTTCGAGTCTGAAAAAATGATGACACACAGAACACTATTCAGAAAGAGGCTCCGCTTGAGATGACGAAAAAACTTTGGAACAACATCATGAAGGACAAATACCTCTGGTTGCTAGCGCTTCCTGGCATCGTGTATTTTATTACTTTCAAATACGTGCCGATGTGGGGGATTCTGATTTCCTTCCAGGAATATTCTCCTTTCAAAGGTTTATGGCGAAGCGACTGGATCGGATTAGACCATTACGTGCGCTTTTTTACAAACCCTGATTTTTTACTGTTGTTTCGCAACACGCTCGCAATCAATTTCTTTAACTTGGCATTCTTCTTTCCTTTACCCATCTTAATCTCACTGATGCTTAATGAAGTGCGCAAGGAATATTTCAAGAGAACGGTACAATCGATCATCTACTTGCCACACTTCTTATCTTGGGTCGTTATCGTGGGTATTACCTTCTTGCTTCTTTCAGAATCCGAAGGGATTATTAACAAATTACTCGTAGCGTTAGGATTTGAACCGTTCGGGTTTCTTACGAATAGCAACACGTTCTGGTTGATGTTGACGGTACAGTCGATCTGGAAAGAAGCCGGTTGGGGGACGATCATCTTCCTCGCGGCCATGGCCAACGTCGATCCGCAATTGTATGAAGCGGCTCGTATGGACGGTGCTAGCCGATTGAAACAAGCGTGGCATGTGACTTTGCCTACCATTCGCAACGTGATTCTAATTTTGCTCATTCTGCGGCTGGGCGACATTATGGATGTCGGGTTTGAACAAGTGTTCCTCATGATGAATGGTGCCGTTTCGAGTGTGGCGGATGTGTTCGACACCTATGTTTATCGTGTAGGGATTTTGCAAGGACAGTTCAGCTACACGACGGCAGTCGGTATATTCAAATCTGTCGTCGGATTGATCCTCGTGCTGGGCGCGAATAAGTTAGCTAAAAAATATGGTGAGGAGGGAATATTCTAGCATGATCAAACGAAAAAAATGGAACACCGAAGATCTTGTATTTGACGCCATCAATATCAGTCTGCTCGTTATTGTCAGTCTGGTCACGTTATTCCCTCTATACTATGTAACGATTGTGTCTTTCACCGATCCTACCGAATTTCTGGAGAAAACATATGTGCTTTGGCCTTCCGATTGGTCGATTGTGTCTTATCAATACATTCTGTCTACGGACTCTTTCGTTAGAGGTATTGGGGTGAGCGGATTTTTGGCCACTGTAGGTACGATTTGCAGTCTCGTGGTGACTTCGGGGATTGCGTATACACTCTCACGCAAACGGTTCGCCGCTAGACGAGTCATTCTGCTTGCGATTTTGTTCACTATTTTGTTCCAACCCGGGATGATTCCCCAATATTTGGTCGTTCGTGATCTGGGGCTCATAGATAGTATCTGGGCGCTCATTATTCCGTCACTTACAGGCGGATGGTACGTGATTCTGATGAAAGGCTTCTTTGATAGCATACCCGAAAGCTTGGAAGAAGCGGCTGCTATTGATGGTTGTAACGATATGACGGCTTGGTGGCGCGTGATCTTGCCTTTGTCTTTGCCCGCAATGGCGGCGTTCGGATTGTTTTATGCCGTAGCTTATTGGAATACATTCTTTAATGCCGTGTTGTACATTAACAATTATGAGTTGTGGCCGATTCAGATCATCTTGCGCAATATGCTCGTTGATTCGTCTACTTCCTTAGGCGGGGATGCCGCTGCTGAATTGGCAGCCAACCAATACATCCCGACAGAAACGCTGAAGATGGCGGCTGTCGTGATCGCAACGGTTCCAATTTTGGCTGTATATCCGTTCCTTCAGAAACATTTTGCCAAGGGTGCGATGGTCGGTTCGATCAAAGGTTGATGATGGACAGCGCTTATCGCGCAGCGTCCGTTCTCATAAAAAAAACTATAATCACATCTTGAAAGGGAGGCTAAGTCATGAGAAAGGTGTTATTAGCATGGCTCTTGATCCTTGCGCTGGTTGTTACAGCATGTTCAAGCGCGAATGAGGCAGAACAGCCAAGCGCTGAAGAGACTGCATCATCTGCTGATGTAGAGCAAGCAGAAGCAGAGAAACAAGCAGCTGAGGAAGCGGAAGCGAAAGCGAAGGCAGATCTCGAGGCAGCTAAGGCTGCTGAAGAGCAAGCGAAAGCCGCGGAAGCGGAAGCTCAAGCGGCCGCAGACCAAGCAGCTGCAGAGAAAGCGGAAGCAGAGAAGTTGTTAGCCGAAGCAAAGACGGCTGAAGAGAAAGCAGCTGCAGAAGCGTTGCTTGCTCAGAAAGTTGCAGCAGAACAAGCCGCTAAGGATGCGTTGGCAAAAGCGGAAGCAGAGAAGGTAGCTGCAGCGAAAGCTGCTGCTGCGAAGGCAGCTGCTGAGAGGGCAGCCGCAGCGAAAGCCGTCGCTGAGAAGGCAGCTGCTGAGAAGGCAGCCGCCGCGGCAAAAGCAAATGCAGTAGACAGATCCGTTACAGAAACAATCTCCATCTTAAGTGTGTTCTTCACACCGGAACCGCCGTCGGATTCGAATGAAATCAAACGCGAGATTGAACGAAGAACGAACACGAAGTTAAATATCACGTGGGTATCGCAGAACAACTATAACGAGAAAGTTGCCGTGACGCTCGCCTCCGGGAACATTCCCGATATGCTCGTTGTCATTGAACCATTCAATCCCTTGATCAAAACGATGGCCGCCGAGGGTGTACTGTGGGATTTGACACCTTATTATCCGAAATTCCAAAACCTCAATGCGCTTCCATCGGATTCATGGAACAATTTAAAAATTAACGGTAAAAATTATGGTATTCCGCGTTATCGTCCTTTGGACGGTTCTGGCACGCCGATCCTTCGCAAAGACTGGATGGATAAACTTGGTTTGAAACCGCCTACAACGATGAACGAGATGTATAATGTGTTGAAAGCATTCACCGAGAAAGATCCAGACGGGAATGGGAAGAACGATACCGTAGGCATGGCGGTCAACGTCAATGCCGGCGACATGGGTACGCTGAAATGGGTCGAGAGCGTATTCAACGCAACGAACGGGGATTGGCGTTTGAAGAATGGTGAACTGTTGCACACAGATCTTCAACCCGAAACCCGTGATGCGATTCTTTGGATGAAGAAAGCATATGACGATGGTATCATCTCGAAGGACTTCGCTACACTCAAGAACACGCAACTGCGTGACTTGGTGAAAGCAAGCAGAGCGGGCGGTTGGTTTGACGCGATGAACCCGACTTGGTTGTTAACGGGTGAAATGCGAAGAACGAATCCAGCGGCCGACCTTCTGGCATTGACCTCCTTGGAAGGCCCGAATGGCAAATACACGCAACGTGATCCAGGGAACTACGGGATGATTGTGATTCCAAAGCGGGTCAACGAGAAGAAATTGATGCGCATTCTAGATTTCATGGATTACGGAGCGACAGAAGAAGGTTGGGTCTTTGCGAATTTTGGTCAAGAGGGCGTCCATCATAATCTCGTTGACGGGATTCGAATTTTTACCGATGCAGGTACGAAAGCGGTCGCACCCGCAGGGATGCTAAATTTCTATGCAAACTTGGATAAATATGCCCGTGCGATACAAGTTGGTATTCCACCTGATTTCTACAAGCGCAATCGTGACATCATTGACCAACGCGCCAAAATCAGTATTCCAGATTACGCTTACGGCTTGCAATCCGACACATGGGATAAGCTTGGCAAAGAATACTTGAAGAAAGCAACCGATTTGAAAGTCAAAATCATTCTCGGCATGGAACCGATTGATGCTTGGGATGCTTATGTGAAACAATTGAAGACAGACCCTGATTTCCAAAAAATTATTAAAGAGATTAATACTTCATATAAGAAAAAGTAACAGTAACAGTGGAGGACATGGCCCTCGCAAGATGGGCCATGTTCCCTTTATGAAATTGGAAAAATGAATCGACTTGTTGGACGCATCCAAAACCATTAAGATCGAAATATATCGAATGGAAATAGGGGGGGACGTTGCGTGTCATGAGAATGTTATCACATTTCAGATCCCTCGTTCGGCCTTTGAAGCGTTATACACAGACAGGTGTTTATTTCCGAAAAATGTTAATTTTGACGTTACTTATCGCCTGTTTACCGGTTTTCATCATTGGCATCGGGGTGTACACGTTCGGTGTAAGTAAATTTGAGGATACAATTAACCAAAACCACCAAGACCAAATCAGCCGATTGATCGCCAACATTGATGACCATTTTAACCATATCGAACTCATAGCGACCCACTGGGCGAACAACTCGCTATTCGGTAATAAAATACGGGATATTGCGACCACCTATGATCCTTTCTATATACGTGATATATACAATGCACTTTTTGTGATGAAAGACACGGATTCGTTGGTGGACGATGTGATTCTTTATTTGCGTGAAGCGGATACGGTGATCACGGAAACCAGCGGATTTATTCCGTTAAATCCAGCGCTGTCTATGGAATACAAAGAACTTTTCGCCAAGCCTGAATTGATCTATTGGGCAGAGAATGTACAACACGTCCGCGGCAAAATGGGTGAACGGCAATTGGCGCTCATTCATAAATTGCCCTTCGGCAGCACAGAACCTGCGGGTTGTTTAATTGTTCTGTTGGACAACACGAAGCTGACCCGATTGTTAAATCAGATGACACTTGACAATCAAGGGGATGCCTTCCTCTTGAACGAGGAAGGTCGTTTCATGCAATTCAGTGCAAGCGATCGCATGCAAGAACAACCGCTGAATCTGAGCATCAAGGAGCAAATTTGGGACAGCACGAGCAATTCCGATACGTATATTCATCATTTTGAAGGTGTGAATTATTCGGTATCTTATGCGAAGATGCGCAGAATTGGCGCGGAGTGGACATTCGCTTCCGCTGTATCGACCCAAAAACTTACCTCATCCGTCATTGCAGCTTCTCAAGCGATTGTAGCGATCAGTATTGCCAGTTTGTTGGCGGCGATCCTGTTCACATTGATCACCTCCCGATTCTTATATCGGCCCATTCAGAGAATCGTGAAGATTTTTGACCGCCAGGCGATACAGGAACACGGGATCAATCGTTACAACGAATTGGAATTTATTGACCATCAGTGGCGGGATTTGCAATCCGAAAGCGAATCGACCAAGCAACGCTTGGTGCAACATATTCGCAGTTTCCGTGAAAGTTTCTTGTTGCAGCTGGCACAAGGACATCTGAATGCGTTAGACAATGCAGATATTATAAATCGGATGGAGCAACTTGATTGGCGCATGCAACATCAACAGTTGTTCGTGTTACTGATTCGCATCGTAAACTTCGCGAACGAGCCTGGCCGATTCCGTTACGGTGATGAACAGCTTGCAAGTTTCTCCGCTGAGAACGTAATCAAAGAACTCTCGTTGCAACAATTCGAGCAAGCGGAGACGATTAATTTTCAAGATTTGTCTATTGGATTGATGGTTAGCGGCACGAAAGAACAGCCACTTGAAATGCATCAAAAGCGGTTGCACGAGTTAGCGGAATCCATCGTTGGACAACTCAATCAATTGCTGAAGCTGAATGTGCTGATCGTCAAATGTAAACCTCTTGAACAATGGATAGACTTAAAAGAAACGTTCGACCTTGGTCGTCAAGCGATCCGCTACCGCTGGATCAACCAGTCGAATGAAGTGTTGGATATTGAGGATGTGATGGTTCGCTTGAAGCCGGATTTTCAGTACCCTTTTGCTATAGAGAAGGAACTGATTCAAGCGATACTCGACGGTTCACAGGAGCAAGCTATGCACCAACTGGAACAATTCATGGGTGCGTTGCAAAAGTCCGGAGGAATGGAAGCCGTTCTTCAACACAGCATGTTGCTTTTGCTTGGGAATATTCAGATGGCGATGATTCGCTCGGGTTACAACGTGCTGTCAGAATCCGAGCCAATGAATGTGTTCGGACGGATGTCGCAAATCTTAGAACCGGATGCATTGGTGCGGTGGTTGAAACAATACATCATCCAACCTTATGTCCAAGAGGTACAGCGTTATATAGGCTCCTTAGAGGTGGAATTAAAAGCACTCATTGCTGGCGTGGTGGGCCTCATGCAAGCAGAATATGCCAAAGACATCTCACTTGAATTGTGTGCCGATCGGTTTGGCAT
>JBILCM010000088.1:0-9173 GCA_044353165.1 Paenibacillus sp. | reverse complement strand
CTTCGGTCATGATGCCTAAATTACGAGTGAATTGTTCCTTCGTCATCTTACGGCCGCCTCTGCATAACTTGGTTGTGGATCCACAAAGTAATGATACAACGCAGGTCGTTCATTCTGAATGGTGGACAGAATTTCACTTAAATTCAGTACACAAGGAATGGTTCGCGAACCCAAATAAACTTTCGCTTCCCCGATCACACGGAAAGGGAATTTAAACACGCGGTTCATATAATTATAAACCCGTTCATCCACACAGCAAATCCAATGTGTAATGCCGATTTGCTCAGAGTAATGGAATGCGGTTTTAATTAATCCAAGACTGACATCGTGCTTGGGCAATTTCGTGAATGCGCTCAGTTCAGCGTAACGAATGCGATCCAGTTGGTCCAAACGCGCTTTCTCTATATCATAAACATTAAAATGCTGGAACGTCGGCAAGTGATCAAGCTTCCCAAAGATCAGACGAGTCACACCGACAACCTCTTTCTCCATCAACGCTTGGGATACGAAATAAACTGAATCGGATTGGTACGGATCTTCCTCACCTTTTTTAAAGAAACCAACCTCCAAGTACCGCTGCACGTGCAATAAAATCGCTTCTTCCCGCAGTTTGCCTCTCGCTACGTTAAATACGTACCCTAAGTCGTTGTTCATGATGAACACTCTCCCTTATTTTGGATAGATCTATTATGTAGGAAAATTCTGAAAAATGTAAGGGGATTTCATTGTCGGTTATTGTCGAATAAGATTCGGGAGTGGTACACTGAAAAAAACGTGAAACCACTTCATTCAGGCAGGATGGTCGTATGCTTAGCGAAAGGAAGAAGTTGCTCCAGAACTATCATTTTTCCCATCAACGGAACTTAAGCCTTCGCGTGCTCAAAATTGCGTTTATCTACCTGCTACTTAGCATCACTTGGAATACCATTTTCCTCATATTTGATATCCCTTATTCGCGAGCCAACATTCTGTTCTTACTGCTGCCGATGGTCGTTTTGTTATGCATTCTCGCACTCAATCGCCAACGAAAGATCCCCCCCTCGGTTATGATGCACGTGGTGTTGGTGTTCCTCGTCTTCGTCAGTTGTTGTCTATATTATGGTTCTGGCTACCGGGAAGCTTGGGGTTACTTTCTTGCGATTCCGATATTGGCAGGACTGTATGGAAATTTACGGGTATTGTTTATTTATACGGCTGCAGGCTTGGTGACGATGTTGGTTGTGAATCTCGCACACCCGCTCGTTTACGCATTGGATTCGATCGACTTATCCAACCGTATCTTGCTTTACATGATTCTGGGCACCTTCAGTTATTTGCTCCCAAGGCAACTGAATCAGATGTATAAGAATCAAGTGAATTTAATCGTGACCTCTGTGGAAACGACCATTGAGCAAGTGGTCAAGACGTTCATCGTATCGATTGAGGCCAAGGACAATTACACCTTCGGCCACAGCGAACGTGTGAGTAAGTATGCTGTTGAGTTGGCCATGCGACTACCAGAGTTTCAAGACAAACAGCGATTGGATACATTACGCCTATCAGGTTTGCTGCATGACATCGGTAAAATCAATATTCCTGAGAGCGTGCTCATGAAAACGACGAAGCTCACGGATGAGGAGTATGAGTTGATCAAGACGCATACCGTCGTCGGGGGGCGGATGGTGGAGAAAATATCGGGGTTAGGTCAGTTGAAGCCTGGGGTGTTGTACCATCATGAACGATGGGACGGTAAGGGATATCCTACCGGATCCAAAGGATTGGAAATTCCGATCGAAGCTCGAATCTTGAGTATTGCGGATGCGTTCGATGCCATTACGTCCACGCGGTCATACCGTGCCTCAGCCACGACGAATGAAGCGTTCGAACGATTGAAGCAAGCAAGCGGCACGCAATTTGACCCTGCATTAGTTGCCGTCTTGGATGTAGTGAAGGGCAGTTGGAATAAGATTTACGAAGAATATAATGAAAGTCTGACGGAATTTGAAACCATGCTTGATTTACAGTGAATAACCAATTGAATACAATCGAGGTGTATATTTACCTAGAACGTTGTATAATGTCCATAATCATCTGAAGAAAAGGACGGTGAAACTATCCAATGAGATCATCCGATTTTGATCGATTGACACAGCTACAGCAGGACAGCGATCTCTTTCGATTTATCACGGAAAACTCGAGCGATATTATCTCGTTCCACGAAGCAGATGCTCGTTTTCGCTACATATCACCAGTGTTTCAACAGATTCTAGGCTATCATCCCAGCGAGTGGATCGGCCGCACCCCCTATGAACTCACGCATCCTGATGACCATGCTGTGCTAAACAAACAGTTTCGTACGGCATTAATGCATCATAACAAACGAAAGATCATCCCCTTCGTCTATCGAGTCTTACGCAAGGACGGCAAATACGCTTGGATTGAAACGACGGCGAGGAGTGTCAAGCAGCCGGATGGGACGATTGAAGGATTCGTTGCTGTCTCTCGCGACGTCACAGAGCGCAAGAAGATGGAAGAACACCTGAAGATTGTGAATGAACAGTTGCAGAAACTATCGCTCATGGATGGGTTGACGGGCATAGCGAACCGAAGACATTTTGACCATACGTTCGAGAAAGAATGGTTGCGAGCGATACGCCATCAACATGAAATAACATTAATTATGTTTGATATTGATGATTTCAAACAATATAACGATGAGCATGGTCATCTGCAAGGTGATGAATGTTTGAAAGCCGTCGCAGCCAAGACGTTGGAAACGTTCCAACGATCCACCGATTTTGTAGCGCGTTATGGGGGAGAAGAATTCATGGTGATTTTACCCCAAACTCCGCTCGAGATGTCGATGAAACTAGCTGAGAAATTACGTGATAACATTGAATCGCTGATCATTCCACACCCTTATTCGGATCATGCGACACGTGTTACTGTCAGTATTGGCGTGGCACATCAGATGCCGTTAATGGATTCAGAGCCATTGCAGTTTATTGATCATGCGGACCAGGCGATGTATGCCTCCAAACGGGCGGGGCGCAATCGTGTGAGCTTGTATTCCAGAGAGGAGTGAATTTTCTATGAATCGGAGAGACTTGTTCACACCGATCGGCATTTTTCTGGGGTTTCTGTTTATTTATATAGCCATCTCGATCGTTGGGGGTATTCAGATGTTACCTCAGTTCTTCAGCTTCTCCTCCATCTTGATCGTGTTGGGGGGCATCGTGGCCTCCATTTTTGTTGGGTTCGGCGCCCATGAAGTAAGGAACGCCATCAAGGTTGTTCGCAAAACTTTCAGCCGAGAAGAACTTCAGATCGAAGCATTGATCACCTTCTTCGTCGAACTGCTGCGCGCTGCCAAGAAGAAAGGCGCATTCGATGGTGTCGTCGATAAGCCGACCAACATTACAGATCCGTTCATTAGCCAAGGCATTTCACTCATCATGGATGGGATTGATCCCGTAACAATTCAGGAGATTCTCGAGACGGAGATTGACGCGTTGCAAAGAAGGCACACCCGTGTATACGAAATTATCAACAAAGCAGGGAGAGTGGCCCCCGCCTGGGGCTTGGTGGGGACCATCATCAGCCTGATTATCGCACTGAATCAGTTCGATACGATGAGAGAGTTAGGTCCAGAGATCGCGGGGGCGTTGATCACAGCCTTCTATGGCATCGTACTTTCCCAGCTTGTGTTCTACCCGATCGCCAATAAGTTGGCAAAACAATCGGAAGATGAGATCTTCATGAAGCGAGTCGTCTTAACGGCGATTCTCTCTGTCCGCAAGAACGAGAGTGTTGTGCTTCTTCGCGAAAAGTTGCAGTCGTTCATTACAGACGCTGCAGATTACCAGTTGCAAGAACTCGCTAAGGAGACGATGGGACACTCCAATCCTACGGTGTGAAAGTTCGTTGTTCAACCCATAAACATCTGTGTCCAATAATAGGAGTACGCTCCGCCCTTGGCAAGGCCAACACCGATCTTCGTAAAATTGGGATTCAGAATGTTCGCGCGGTGGCCGCTTGAGTTCATCCATGCTGTCACGACTTCTTTGGACGTTGATTGGCCTGCAGCAATGTTCTCTCCCGCATATCGGTAAGATAAGCCGAACGCTTGAATCATATCGAACGGAGAACCATATGTCGGTGACTGATGGGCAAAATAGTTCCGATCCCGCATATCCGCCGATTTGTATCGCGCCACGCGAGCAAGCTCCCAATTCGACGTAAGCGGTTGCAAGCCCGCCTTCTTGCGCTCGATATTGATCAGTTGGACGACTTGTTGTTCTAGATCAAGTGCAGCATCTCTCAGGGGGACTTGAATGATTTGGTTCGGGACGATCAGATTCGTATTTTTCAACTGCGGATTGGCCGCGATCAACTCGGATAACCCCACTTGCTGACTCACTGCAATTTTCCACAACGTATCTCCCGGCTTCACAACATAAGCTTTGGTTGTTGCTTGCACAGTGTTCGTATCGGCCGCATCAGTGGAGTATGGCATGAAGACGAACGAGAACACCAACGCACATAGGGTCATGGCCACGATACGCAATAATTTTTGTTGAAACACCTTGCTCTCCTCCTTCTCTTCTGGAACTACTCACTCATGATAGTACATTCGATACATGAGGAGTACCCGTAGATTGATGGGAATGGAGGAGGGAAATGGACAGAATGGACAGGTTACATCAATTGCAGCAGCAGCACACCGACGAAGGCAGTACCCATACCGATCCATTGCATCCGTCGAAATTGCTCTTGATGGAAAAACCAGGTGTAAAATAGAATGATCAACACATTGGTGGAGGCGACAGCCGAGACAAGTCCTGTAATCCCGGTTTGGAAGGCGGACATAATAAAAATCATCCCTACCATATTGGTGACGCCTACCCCCATGCCGATCCCTATGGTTCTCCATGTGGATGTGGCATATGGTATGGATGGACGACGCTTGCGACATCGAAGCAGTAATCGATTCCATGCGAAGTAAGTTGCACCTACCGTGAACATTAGGAATAAAGTTGGAAAAAGATCGGCATTAAGTTTCGTGGACATCTTGCTTGCGACATCATTCAATCCATAGCACAACATCGCTAATGCGCCCCATTGGGCGCCTTGCCAATTCCCGGAACGCAACTCGTTCGAATAACGAATGAGCATAAGCCCGAAGATGATGATGGCAAAAGCACCGAGTTGCGAGAAGGTTAACGTCTCCTGCCATAATAGGAAGGCAATGATCACCACGACGACAGGTGGCAATGACGTCAAGAGAGCCACGATCGATGGTTTGCCGACAGCAAAGCCGCGCATGACTGCATCATTCGCAAGGGAGGAGAACACGCCCATTGCAATCCCGATCCAGCTTGCATTTGTCCAATGTTGTTGCAACCCAAGTGTGCATACGAGACTGATGATCGCCCCGCTGGTGAAGGCGCCGAACAAGATCAAGTTGCGGTCAAAACCCATAGAAGAAGTCTTGAGATATAGAATGCCTCTCATGCCAAAAAAAATCGCAGACAACACAGCAAACAAAAACCACATGATGCAAAAGCCTCGCAATCGAATGATTGTGGATATGCCCAAATTCATGGTCGAGCGTAGCATCGGGTGGATGTTGTGTCAAGGCACTTGCTATTGTTTGCAAAAGATGGTAAGATGTCAATATCGTAACTGAGACCTAACTTTACAAATCACATGTTGGTTAAGGGTTATCACTGATGCGATTCAACCTAAACCCGTATGTGATTTTTCTATGGTATAAATCATGTAGGTTAAGGTAATTCTAAGTAATGGAGGGTGTTCACATGCAAACAGGTAAAGTGAAATGGTTTAACGCAGAGAAAGGCTTCGGATTTATCGAAGTTGAAGGCGGCAATGACGTATTCGTTCATTTCAGCGCGATCGTTGGTGACGGTTATAAATCGTTAGACGAAGGTCAACGCGTGGAATTCAACGTGGTTCAAGGCAACCGCGGTCCACAAGCTGAGAACGTTGTGAAATTGTAATAGCCGAAATCCAAGAAGAGCTATCCGCGAAGCAGAAACTTCTGCTACCGAGGTAGCTCTTTTTTTGTTGACAGCCGATTATGATATCGCTTAAGGTGAAGTTGATCACGAATGTGGGGGATACCGCAATGAAATGGATTACGGTACAAGATTTGGTCGATCGATTCTCGCTTGAGGTACTGGCCGGTAAATTCCAATTACAACGCAAAATCCTCAAGCCAGGTGTCCACCGCCCGGGATTGGAATTTGTCGGTTTTTTTGATTTTTTCCCGACGGAGCATGTACAACTTTTGGGTCGTAAAGAAATTAACTATTTACATAAGCTGTCTGAGGAAGAACGCAATCACCACATCGGCAACATTGTGAAATATCATCCGCCGTGCTTTGTGGTGAGCCGCAACCAAGACGGATTGAAATATCTTACCAAATATTGCGAGGAAGAGGGCATCCCTCTGTTGCGAACCTCCGAAGCCACATTCAAGTTTCAAGAGATGGCGAACGCCTATCTCGCCAAAATTTTGGCCCCGGAGGTGGCTATCCACGGCGTTTGTGTGAATGTGTCCGGGATTGGTGTGCTCCTCCGTGGTAAATCGGGTATTGGTAAGAGTGAAACAGCCCACACGTTAATTCGTCGTGGACACCGGCTTGTGGCAGATGATCTGGTCGTGCTTAGGCGGATCAATCCGGAGATCATTCTTGGCACACATAATGGAAAGACGAAGGAATTTCTTGCGCTGCGTAGTATCGGACTCATTAATGTGGCCCGACTATATGGTCGGACGGCTTTCCAAGACGAGACGCGCATCGTCCTTGACATCGAGTTGACCCAGTGGCATGATAACGCCCCACATAACGAACTTGAACTGGAACCAAAGTTCAGCACATATTTAGATGTACAGATTCCTTACATCGAGATCCAATTGCAACCGGGCCGTGATGTGGCAGGTTTAATCGAAGCAGCGGCAAACAACTGGTATTTGCGCCGCCAAGGGTACAGTGCTGTTGAGGACTTTATGAAGCGACTCGAAGAAAGTTGATGCACTGAACCTATTTTGCACGCACTTTATACTTTCCAGAGTAGACCACTTGGACATTCGCCTTGAGATTGAGCGCATCTTCGGGGAGCGGTTTGGTTCCGTCTTGGCTGAGTGTCTTGATGGCCTTGGGATTTCGACTAAACAGGGAATCTCTTAAATTATAGATATCTGCATTGAGGCGTTGGGCTTTGTCGAACGTATTCTGGACTTGCTCGATGAGGGAGCGCCGGGCCAATTCGTCGATCTCACTCTCAGGAGTGTTCATTTTTTCATCCATGATTGTTCCTTCCATCTTTAATTCAACGCTGTATTGCTCTCTTGTTGTGGAAGTAGGTTTGATCTTAACTTTGGGGTGCATCACGTTTAGAGATCCAAGAAATTCACCATCTGCTTTAAAATCCAAGTTGGCGCGAACCGTCTTCTCCGTCATCCATCGAACACCAAGCAGATCGGCGATGGGCAGAAACCCTTTGTAATTATAACTGTTCATTAGATAGGCGCCGCTCACTTCCAACACGGGATGCGGTGCTTCTTCATTCTTCCAGGTATCTTCGTTGATCTTCAAAGAAGGCAGAACATGAGTTCGAAACGTTCTGTTGTTTTCGGCGATAAACTCTCTGATTTCAACAGGCGGTAATACCGAATATTGTCTAAAATTATCAATGGGATTAAGCAGAATGGTAAAAAGTGGTGAAAATTCAAAGAGAGAATTGGTTGCCAGTAATTGTTCAAAATTTCCGCTTGTGCCATAGATGAGGGCGTTCATCCGAATTTCTCGGTACCGACGAATAAAGTCAATAACGCCATCAATGTGTTTCTTGTTTTGAAGCACTCTCTCATGCAATATAATGCCGTTCAAATGATCCCAAAACAGATGTTGTTGAGACGTCAAATACAGGTGTCGAATCGCTTGCTCCAGATGCAAGCCTTCCTCGATACCCAACCAAGTCAAGGGTTTTCGCTCCATTTGCCCTTCGGACTTGGCGACTTGGGAAAGATCAATCATCTGTGCGTACACGACAAACCGATCATCGACGTAGTCGATCCCCAAGGCGGATACGTAGTAGATGGATTGAATCTCTTTAATATCCCAGCATCCGAGCGTGAAGATGAGGGGAAGGCAGGCGATAATGACAGTGATGATCCGTTTTCTCATGGTTCGACGCCCTCCTTGAAGCATTCACGAATTTTTGGTTTTGAAGAACTTTGGCATCAGTTGAGCGATGTTCAACTTGGACCAAGGCGTCATGACATGAACACCGAATGATTTCAAGCTGGAAATATAGGTCAACGTGATATATAGACCGATAAAAAACCCGAAAAATCCTAAGACAGAAGCGAGCAAGAGCACGAAGATCCGCAATATACTCGTTGCCGACAACAGCTCTTGATTGGATAATGTGAACGACGCCACGGCCGTGCTGGAGGCAATCACGAGCAGTAAAGGAGAGAGTAATCCTGCACGGATGGCTGCTTCGCCGATGATGATCCCACCTACGACGGTTAACGTCTGACCGATATTTTTCGGCAATCGGAGCCCGGCTTCACGAAATAGTTCGAATAATAATAAAATTAAGAAGATTTCCATGATTGCAGATATTGGTAGTCCCGTTCTTGACACAGTTATGGTTGCCAATAAAGGAAATGGGATTTGTTCATGATGATACCCCACGAGTGAAGCCCACAAACCCGGTAAAAACACGGCAACAAAAAATCCGAAGATGCGCAAGCTGATCCCTAAGAAGGCAAAGCTAATAGTCGTAAAATGCAAGTCTTCAGCAGACTTAATGAGCAAGGACAACGTATTGGGTGCAATGCTTACCGATGGATTTCCATCGACCAAGATGATAAATTTCCCATCTAACAAAGCTTCTGCTGTGTAATCGGGTCTGCCGGAATATTGGAACAATGGGAACAACGAACGCTTATGAAGACGGGATTCGAATTGATTGATGCTTGTTAACGATTGCATCTGGGTTTGTTCGATCCGTTTTCGAACGTTCGCGAGCACATTCTCTTGAATGATCCCCGCGATGTAGAGCAAAGCGACCTTCGTCTGGGTGATTGAACCGATTGTAAACTTTTCGCATTTGAGGTCGGTGGATTGAATCCGTTTGCGGATGAGCGCAACATTCAC
>JBILCM010000087.1:0-9202 GCA_044353165.1 Paenibacillus sp. | reverse complement strand
ATTACGGCACTCATCTGTTTGTTTATCCTGATCTATACCCCGAAGTTTCTTCCGAAAATTCCAGGCTCCTTGTTGGGCATCATCGTTTCAACGGCTGTGGCGACGCTGTTTTTTCAAGGTGAGGTTGCCACGATAGGTTCCCTCTTCGGTGCCATACCTAGCGCGTTACCGCAATTGCAAATCCCAGATATCACATGGGAACGCATCGTCACACTTCTGCAACCGGCGTTCATCATTGCGATGTTGGGGGGGATTGAATCGCTCCTCTCCGCGGTCGTTGCTGACGGCATGACGGGCAGACGGCATGATAGCAACCGTGAATTGATCGGCCAAGGTGTTGCCAATATGGTGATCCCTTTCTTTGGCGGTATTCCCGCTACAGGCGCGATTGCACGCACAGCGACCAATATTAAGAACGGCGCCGTCTCTCCGATGTCTGGGATCGTTCATGGTGTTGTGGTGTTGCTTGTGCTGCTCCTTTTTGCCCCGTATGCCTCAGAAATTCCAATCGCCAGCATGGCGCCCATCCTCATGGTTGTGGCATGGAACATGAGTGAACGTAAGGAATTCGCGCACGTGTTGAGAACGAAAACAAGCGATTCGCTCGTCTTGGTGATCACGTTCCTGCTTACGGTATTCACCAACCTTACGACCGCGGTACAAATTGGATTGCTGCTCGCCGTGTTGCTATTCGTGAAGCGGATGAGCGAGATGTTGGTCGTTGCCAAAGTACTGCCGGACCCCGCCACGGAGAAGGTGACGCCTCACGCGGTTACAGAAGGGCACGATTGCCCTCAGATGAACATCTTTACCATCGAAGGCCCGTTGTTCTTCGGTGTCGCCAATATGTTCGAGAAGTCGATTCTGGACACCATCCACCACCGACCTCGCATATTAATCATTCGACTTGGCAAAGTCCCCTTCATGGATACAACCGGGGAGTCGAATTTGTCGAGCCTGGTTAAACATGCGCAGCGAATGGGGAGTGTCATCATTGTTACCGGGGCGCAGGCGCAACCGCTGGAGATGATGCGCAAGACGGGCTTGTTCGAGCAGATTGAAGCGCGGCATTTCTTCGATCATACGGGAGATGCGATTAATTATGCGTTGACGCGGCTTGATTACAATCAATGTTTGGGATGCAAGCACCTTGCCTTCCGCGAATGCGAGTCGTTATCGAATGAACAATAATGCAAGTTTTCATATACACATCGACGAGTCGGTGCCTCCAGATTTTTGTACACTACAATCAACACATATGGAGGTGCTCATCGATGGACACAGTGAGTCAGTTTCAGCTGACCGAAGAGATGATTGAACAATTTTATCGTGAAGGGTATTTTTATGCGAGAGGATTCATCACGCCCGAAACCGTCGCAGCGGTGAATGCAGAGAATGAAATGTTCTCGAATGCAGCCGGCAGCACAGAGTGGAAAAGTAAGGCCATCATTCATCCAGCGCAAGAGAAGGAACAATACCCACAAACCGTGAATTTGTTAACTTCAAACACGCTGATTCGAGTGTATGAACGGATTTTGGGGAATCAAGTCAAGTTGTGGATGGGCATGTATGCTGTTGTGCCGCCGCATGGCAAAGGCTTAGAGTGGCATCAAGACAACATGTATACACATATTCTTGGACATATGTTGAATGGTTTTATCGCACTTGACCACATCTCACTTGAGAATGCAGGTTTGTGGCTGGCTCCCGGGTCGCATCTCTTCGGCCGACAGCCGAATTTGAATGAGACGGGACAACAACACAAACGCGCGGCGGACCCAGCCAATGGCACGCCTTGTGAACCGATGGCTCCCGGAGATGCGGTCATCTTCCATCGTGATACACTCCATCATAGCAAAGAGAATCATACCTACCGCCCTAGACGCGCCTATGCGTTCCAAGTGGCGTCTGCCAACTGTCGATATGCGAAGACAGGGAAATTGCTCGACGATCGCGATCTGATCTCGGCATACGCTTCAATAATTTGAGCAATTTACGAAAATTAAAGAACACTTCTCAAGCGCCTTGACTCTCCATCAGGCGCTTTGTTACGTTGACTACAATAATAACAATGACTGTTAATGGAGAGAGGAAGATGCAAGTGAGTGCAAAGTTGAGATTGAGTTTGGGTTTGGGTTTGGCGATTTTCGTCGCCCTATTGCTGATGGGTTCCTCCACATCACCTTCGATAAGTTTAGGAAAACCTGTGGATGGCGTCTCTTTTGCGGTTGCCAACAAACCAACTCTTGCTGTTGACGGGAAAACCTCTACCGCATGGTTGGCCAAGACGAACACGTATCCCCAATCGATTACGCTGAATTTGCAAGCGGTATCAAGTATTCGTGAGATGGCCATCACCTTCCCCAAATCTTCGACTTGGTATTACAAAATCGAAGGTTCTTTTGACAACACGGACAATGCGCAAGCAAAATCTTGGGAAATAATTGTCGACCGCACGAAAGACGGTGCGCGCGGCATGACGATCAAGGACAGCGTAAAAGCCGAATATCGCTACTTGAAGCTAACGATTACGAATTCTTCCGATAAGTTTACTGCAGGGGTATCCGAGTTTGTGGTGTATGGGGAAGTAGTGAAACAACCGCGGAATGTTGTTCCGAAGCCGGTGCCTGTCAGCACGGGCGGCCAACTGGTGATTGCGCAGTCCTGTAATTTGTGGTCGTCGGAACATTTTTGGAACAGTCTAGCCATTGAGAAATATCCAGGACTTTACCCATACCTTGGTTTTTATAATGAATCCTACGATGTGCCCACGGACTGGCAAATCAAGATGGCGCTTGAGAATGGGGTTAGTGGCTTCCTCTCTTGCTGGTACCGCCATCCGGATAACGCAGGCAAGTCGCCGGTCATGCCGATGTATGACGGTATGGTTCAGTCGCTTGCCAACTCGGCGCAGCATCGGAATCAGATCAAGTGGGCGATCCAATGGATCAATCCCGAAACCAAAGGTGTCTTGAGCAGGCAGGATTTCTTAAACAATCTAGCATCCTTCTGGATTAAAAATTACTTTAATAAACCGAATTATTTGAAGGTGAATGGCAAGCCTGTTATTTCAATATATGATTTTGCAGCGTTCTCGAAAGATGTGGGCGGATTGAAAGAAGCGAAATTAGCGCTGACCTCGTTTCGCCAAATGGCGAAAAAAGCAGGTTTTCCCGATCTCCTCATCTTGACGGCTGAGAATATGAATCCAACCGATGGATTTGCTTTCGAGAAGGAAGCTGGGGTTGATTATGTTTATAGCTACCACATTCCCACGTTCATGAACACAAGGCCGAACGTTGCGGAGCCGACGGAAGACGATTATGTGAAATCCCATTATGCAACGTGGGCGAACTTTGATAAAACGAGCAAGGTGCCATACATTTATACAGCGACGATGGGGTGGGATGCCAGACCTTGGGGCGGTACGCAAGCGATCTTCGAAATTTCACCGAAGAAGTATGAGGGCCTTTTACAAGAAGCGAAGAAACGGATGAAAAATAAGAAAGGCCTCGGCGCACAGATGATCCTGCTGGATAACTGGAATGAATACGGCGAAGGTCATTATATTGCGCCAACGCAAAAGCATGGTTACGGTTATTTGAATGCGGTGCGTAACGTGTTTGCTACCACGAAAGCACCGCCCCAGAATGTGATGCCAGACCGGAGTAAAATTCCGCAAATCATCAAGTACAAATGGGTGGATAAGCTGTCACTTTATACGGACAATGCGCAGCGTGAAATTTCAACACCTAGAGGTCAACTCGCCGTCAAGTATAACGCGGTGACCCAAGATCTTGAAGGTCGTTTGACCGTTCGTTATGAAGTTTTTGCCGAAGATGGCGTGACGCCAACACGACTCGCCACGATCGACAAGGATGGCGTGGTAGAAGCCAAAGGGAACGGCAAAGTGAAAGTCAAAGCGTTCGTGACGCATCAACCGGATCAGAAAGCCGAGATGGTCATCACACTCCGCGGCCAACCCGCTTTGTCGCGTGATGAAGCCCGCAATTCGCCAAGTCTTATTCGTGCGGCAGGAAAAAACTTGGCTTATAACAAATTTACCGCTGTGAACGCCTTCTGGACGGCGGGTTATGACCAGAATAAAATTACCGATGGCGACATGGAAAGCGCTTGGCTGATCGACGGCGCGAAATATCCAGCTTGGTTGATGGTTGATCTCGGACAACCGCAAGAGATTGGCGCCATCGTCCAGACGTTCGCTGACAAAGATGTTCGAACGTATGAATATTACATTGAAGGTTCCATGAACGGCAGCGAATGGACGATGCTTGCTGATCGCCGCAACGATCCACAGACGGGACCGATGGTTGCCGAATACGCGTCGGGCAAATACAAATTTATTCGTCTGACCCTCACGAAGGCGATCGCTTGGCCGTCTAGCAAGGAGTTCGAAGTATTCAGTAAGGATGACATAGATCAATTGTTTGGCGGATGACACGACGCCAACAACCATAGAGGAGATAACCAGATGATCACATTCTCATTCCAAAATATTCAATCGCCGATGCAACAGGCGGAGCGAAGCGCTCCGTTCGATCCGGCAGGCAATACGGCATCATATGATACCAATGCGTTCTATGTGAACGGCAAACCTGTTTTTATTCATAGCGGTGAGTTGTTGTATTATCGGGTGCCGCAGCAAGAGTGGGAAAATCGGATCATCAAGATGAAGAACGGCGGCCTTAACTGCGTATCCTCGTATGTGTTCTGGGGCATTCATGAGCCCAAAGAAAATATTTGGAACTTCAACGGCCGCTACAATATTCGTGCATTTATCGCGCTTTGCCAAAAACATGAGATGTACGTAAACCTTCGGATTGGTCCACTGATCAACTCCGAGACGACGCACGGCGGCATGCCCAACTGGGTGTGGGAGAAGCTAGAGGGCAAGTTGTTCCCAACAAAGGAATGGTACTTGCAAGCGGCCAAGCGTCTATATGTAAAACTGGCTGAACAAGTGAGCGACTTTTTCCCGTCACGCGGGGGCAACATCCTCTTCATCCAGCTTGATAACGAAACGAATTGCGATTGGTTTTTCGGCAAACCTGAGTTTAAAGAGACTGCGCAATATATGATTGACCGTCTCCAAGACCATGCCATGGAAGCCGGGTTTGAGGGTCCTTTCACCTGCACGTATTGGGCCTCGATGGTTGCTGTAGGCGCGATCCCGCTCACCGGCGGGTATCCGGCCGGCATCTGGGAACCGACAAAGATTGATAAGTTTGAGTTAAAAGATTTTCGCCAGAAGAAAAAATACAATGGTCTTGAAGGCATGGGTGTGAGCAAAGATGATGGCAGTGCGGAATCTTCGAAGGTACATGTTCCCGACAAGAATCTTTATCCGGTGTTCGGTGTGGAGAACCAGGCGGGACGGGCTTACTATGGTGTGATGCCGGCTTCCTTCGCTGCAGCGTACACGTTGTCGAAGATCGCTGCAGGCGAAAGCGCGAGTAACTACTACACGTATTCCGGCGGCACGAATCCCCAACGCTATCCAGGGCCTTGGTTTGATGTCACATTCGGCATTTCCGCATGCCGAGAAGTCAACGTGATGTCTTACGATTTGAACAGCCCGTTGGGGGAGTTCAACGAGGTTCGTGATTCGTACCACTTCATCCGCCGTATGGGACTCATGCTGCAAGACTTCGGCGTTCCGATCGCGCAAGGCGATGTGTTCGTTCCTTCACAAGATGCTGAAATTTTCGGCCATCTACAACAAGTGAGCTTTCGGGGGCAGGAGGGTTCCGGCTTTATATTTATCGATGCCTATAAATACCCTACCGAAACCGGAAGCCAACCGTTAACGTTGCGAGTGACGGAACAACCTGCTGACGGTTCGGAGGATCCATACCCATCTGCCGTGATCGAATTTCCTATGCATTCGAGCTTGATCGTAGAGCGTTGCAAGCCGATGGTGTTCCCTTTTCGCTTGAATATTGATGGATTGTTGTTCACATATGCGACCGCCCAACCGTTGTGTCGTTTCACCCATGGGGATGCACGGCACTTGGTGTTCTGGGGTGAAGGGCAAGTGGAATATTTCTTCGAGCAACTCACGGTAGCGAACCTCATTGAGACAAACGGTGCAACCATTTATGAGAAATCAGATGGGGTGTGTGTTGTCGTGGATACGGCCCATCGCGATAATTTATTGATTATTCGTGCGGGAGGCAATGTTATACATCTCAAGACGTTATCTGAGCAAGATGCCCTGAGAGCGTATCGGTTGCCGGGGTTGGCTCACCAATTGGTGATCACCGATCTCATCCCCATGCATGTAGAAGAAAGTGACCAAGGCCATTGTTTGCATTTTGAATACACACCCCAACACGGTTCAGAAGGGACCATCACACTGTATCCAGGCAATGGTCAACAGTGGACCCATTTGCAAGTGCCCTTGCATCCAGAGCAGGTGGACTTGTCTTTCCGGACGAACGAGGACGGGAGTCTCACCTGCTTGCTTGACAGTGCCGTCATGGCGGATGATGCTGTGGAACTGTTCGTGACCACATCCGTGATTGAACGGGGATTTGGCGCTGAAGTGTATGTGGATGGCATGATGGCAACCGATCAGTGGTATCGTGCGGACGAGCGCGGGGTTTGTGTGCCTTGGTCGTTCGGTCTCGGACGATTCCTAGAGCGTAACAGCCAGTCTTGGGTCATGGAGCAGCAGCCCGATGACACGGTCAAAATATTCAATAAATTCTCAGGTCTTGCACTCGGTGTGGTGCAAGATTCGGGCCAGCCGGATCATGTCCGCATGGTGCAAGACGACAACACCGCGAACACGCGCTGGGCGATCATCCCGCTGGGGGAACAGCGGGCACAAATTCAGAGCATCGCCTCTGGACGTGTTCTGACCGTGGCAGAGCGCGCCATGGATGGGTCGTTCGAGCTGCAATTGCAACCAAATGCGAGCACAGACGATCAAATTTTTGAATTGACGGCTCAAGGTGAATTGTATCAACGCATCCGGTCCATGGTGGCAAACGGCATGGTCGAAGGGGATGAGCACCAAGTGCGAATTTGTACTGGGCATAATAACGTCTATGAGGTAACCTTGAAATCGTATGAGCAAAATCTGACCGTAGAAAATCATGTCTATCGAACAAATTATAAGTATGGGCATCATGTAAATTACGCCAGCGCCTACTATCTTAAGTCGGGTAAAGTGATTTTATAAAGTTGTGCTAAACTTGCATTCATCGATTCGTTAACCATAAAATGTGTTATAATGGTTAACGAATTTGTTGTTTTTATAGAAAAAGGTGACCCTAGAGAGAATGAGAAGTGGAGTATTTATTACAGGAACCGATACAGGTGTAGGGAAAACGGTTGTTGCCGCCGTCTTGGCATCCGCCATTCAACGACGATTACAATCGGTAAGGGGGAAATCCAGCGTAACGGTATGGAAACCAGTACAGACAGGTGTCGCGATGCATGATCGTGAATCTGACAGTCACAGACTTGTTGCAGGCAGCGGCATTGTGCAAGACGTTCAAGCAACGGCGACGTTCACGTTCCCTGACCCGCTTGCGCCATGGATTGCGGCACAACGGGTTGGTGAAACGATCCCATTCCAGCATCTGTTGAATGAGGGATGGGAGCGGTTGCGGGCGAATGATTTCACCGTGATCGAAGGTGCCGGCGGATTGGGCGTACCGATTACGGAACGCCACTTGGTCCGAGACTTGGTGGCAGCGTTGAAAATACCGCTCGTCATTGTAGCACGTCCGGGTTTAGGGACGGTGAACCATACGTTAATGACGATCGCTTATGCGAAAGCTGCGGGACTTGAAGTGCACGGGGTTATTCTCAATGGGGACCAGACGACAGAGCGGATCGCCATCGAGGAGAATGCGATGATGATTGAACGTTTTGGCCAGGTGCCGATTCTCGCTACATTGCCTTGGGTGCCGTTAGAACCGCACACAGACGAGGAATGGAGCGCATGGCGCGAGCATTGGGCTGAAGTTACAGACACAGCTTTGGTTGTAGATCGATTGTTGGCAGTTGAACATGAACACTAGGGAGTGAATGTCGAATGAATCCATTGATTGAGACGCGTACCGCAGTCGATTGGAATGCACTTGCAGACAAGGCGTTACGTGGTGAACGTCTATCCAAAGAAGAAGCACTTGCTGTCATCCAATCCGATGATGATGAATTGCTCTCCATCATGCAAGCCGCTTTCCGGATTCGCAAGCACTATTATGGCAAGAAAGTCAAGTTGAACTTGATTATTAACGCGAAGTCGGGATTGTGCCCTGAAGATTGCGGTTACTGCTCGCAATCGATTGTGTCGAAAGCGCCGATCCAGAAGTATCCGCTTCTGGAGAAAGAAACATTGGTAGATGGCGCGCGCAAGGCGATGGAACTGAAAGTAGGCACCTACTGTATCGTAGCCAGCGGCCGCGGACCGACGAACCGAGAGTTGGATCAGGTCATTGACGCTGTGAAAGAAATCAAATCGACGATGCCAATGAAAATTTGTGCCTGCTTGGGCATCTTAAGCGATGAACAAGCCGTCCGATTGAAGGCAGCGGGTGTCGACCGGTACAACCACAACTTGAACACAAGCGCTGCCAATTTTTCGAATATTACGAAGACACATACATACGATGATCGCGTGTCCACGGTAGAGAAGGCGAAAGCCTCCGGCATGTCGCCTTGCTCGGGTTGTATTATCGGTATGGGCGAATCTGATGAAGAAATAGTCGAGGTAGCCTACGCGCTCCGTGAACTGGATGCGGATTCGATCCCGATCAATTTCTTGAATTCGATTCCAGGAACACCGCTGGAAACATTCGCGAATTTGAATCCGCGCCGATGCTTGAAGGTGCTGGCTCTGTTCCGCTTTCTATGTCCAACGAAAGAAATTCGTGCCTCTGGCGGGCGTGAGGTCAACTTGCGTTCGTTGCAACCGCTCGCGTTGTATGCCGCCAACTCTGTGTTTGTCGGCGATTATCTCACAACTGAAGGTCAAGAGGCTAGAGAAGACCATCGCATGATCGAAGACCTCGGCTTTGAGATTGAGCTTTGCGCTTTGTAATGGCGACGCCGGATTGGATGGAAGCGGAGCTGCTGCGGTTGGAAGCGGAAAGTAAACTTCGCACGTTACAGCCGACGAAGCTTCTGCATGACGGTTGGTTGGAACGAGATGGGCGCCGAATGCTCA
>JBILCM010000086.1:0-9214 GCA_044353165.1 Paenibacillus sp. | reverse complement strand
GCCGCCTACAGGTGCTGTTGCTTTGTTGCCGTTCGCGAAGATTTTTACACTTACAGTTGCTGCGTTGGATGTACCTGCTACCGTTACGGTGTCACCTGCGTTCACAGTTGCCGTTGCAGTTACAACGTCAGTCACTGTGAAAGGCGCTTGTGCACTGTAACCAGCGGAAGATACATGCGCTGTGTGCGTGCCTGCAGGAAGTGCAGGTGTTGTAATTGTGTAGCTGCCGTTCGCTACAGTAGCTTCTTTCTCGAATGCCACTGCGCTGGTGTTGCCGCCTGCGAATACTTTCACAAGTACGCTTGAAGATTCAGATGTACCTGCAATACGAACGGTTGCATCTGCATTCACGACAGGTGCTACAGTCATGTCAAGAATAACGCGGTCTACTTCATACGTTGCATTGACTAAAGTTTCGCGAGTTGCTGGAACCGAGTAATCGGATGCGCCTTGGATCATGCCGGCTTGAAGTGCAGCTACGACATAAGGTGCGCCCCACTCGGATGCGCCTGGGATGGTCGCGTTGCTGTTGATTTGCAGATTCACCAAGCGAACCATGACGGTTGCCAATTGTTCTAGGGTGAATTTCCCTGCTGGATCAAACTTGCCTGCGCCAACACCTTGCATGTACTTCGGTGTTACTGCGCCAATCGCGCCTGCTGCCCACTCTGCACTGTCAAGATCGGTGTAAGCCGATGCTGCTACAAAGTTGTCGGATAATTTCAATAAACGCTTGACGATCACCGCTGCTTGCGCGCGTGTCATCTCTTGATCCAAACCTGGGGATCCGTCTTCTAGGCCTGTAAAGATGCCTTTTTGTTTCAA
Source organism: Paenibacillus sp. (assembly GCA_044353165.1). Taxonomy (GTDB): domain Bacteria; phylum Bacillota; class Bacilli; order Paenibacillales; family YIM-B00363; genus JBILCM01. Next base: position 8,389 of record JBILCM010000086.1, on the reverse strand, counting down.
AATGTAGAATTTCGCAGTGCTCTCAAGAGATGCTGCGCCAGCTATGCCAGCGAACGCTGTTGAAAGCATAGCAACTACCAAAAGTAGTAAGAAACTTTTCTTCATAACCTTTTTTATGTGGAAATGTCTCCATTTTACCAATCCATCCCACCTCCAATGACGCCATTTTCCACCGCACCTGGTCGCCCTGACAACAACTGATACATCTAAACAACAGATGCACAAGACATACTAAAGGCGTGCCCAACGCAATGCACCCGTGGCGCATCGTGGGAACGGCACATCTTGAACGAACAACTCATTGTGCATGAATAGCTCAGAAGGGAGGAATGGTCATGGTTCGAAAATCTGCCAGGCGCACACCTCTTGTACCGGAAGCGAATGCTGCATTGGATACGATGAAATATGAGATCGCGGAGGAGTTGGGGATTGCGGTGGGTCGAAATCCGAGAAGCGCGTCATCGCTGGATGCCGAATTTGCGGGCGAGTTCACCGGTCGCGTGGACGGCCCGAGCAGCATCCGCCCGTATTGGGGAAGCCGCCGCCCCTATTGGGGGCATCTGTCCTCCCGCGACGCCGGTGCGATCGGCGGGCATATCACGCAGCGGCTGATCCGGCAAGCGGAGAGTGATTTGTAACATGCGGTGTGTTCGCATGTTCATTTTTTGAAGATGCGCGGCGTCGGCGCACGGTGGCTGCGGGCAGCGCGAGGCATAGCGCAACAAGCGCGCCCCGGTCGCATTGACACCGTTCGACAGATACAGTATGATGGGAAATCGGAAGGTATGAAACCTTTTCCACTGTGGAGAAGGTCATTTTATTTTTTATGCTTGTTCCTATCATCTACAGCGATCCAGAAAAATATACTGTTCAGGAGGTTGATTCCACATGACAACTATTCGTGGGCGTCGCCTGTTTACGTCCGAATCCGTAACCGAAGGTCATCCGGATAAAATATGTGATCAAATTTCAGACTCGGTGCTTGATGCGTTCCTTAAGAACGATCCGAATGCGCGGGTGGCTTGTGAAGTGTCCGTGACGACAGGCCTCGTGCTCGTGGCCGGAGAAATTAGTACACAGTCCGATTATGTCGACATTCCATCCATCGTGCGCAACACGATTAAGGAGATTGGTTATACCCGGGCCAAATATGGCTTCGATTACCAGACGTGCGCTGTTCTTACCTCCATCGACGAACAATCCCCAGATATCGCGCAAGGCGTGGATCGGGCTTTGGAAGCGCGCGAAGGCACGATGACGGATGCGGAGATTGAGGCGATCGGCGCCGGCGACCAAGGCTTGATGTTCGGTTTTGCAGTGAACGAGACGCCAGAGTTGATGCCGCTGCCCATTTCGCTATCGCACAAGTTATCGCGTCGCCTCTCGGAGGTGCGCAAGGATGGCACACTTACATATTTGCGCCCCGATGGCAAAACGCAAGTGACAGTCGAGTACGACGGCGACAAGCCGGTTCGCGTGGATACGATCGTCATCTCCACACAGCATGCGGAAGAGACGACGCTAGAGCAAATTAAGCAAGACATGATGACGCATGTAATCACGCCTGTCGTGCCAGCAGAGTTGCTTGATGCGCAGACCAAATATTTTATCAACCCGACCGGGCGGTTCGTTATTGGCGGCCCGCAGGGTGACGCGGGGTTGACGGGACGTAAGATCATCGTCGACACTTACGGCGGTTACGCCCGCCATGGCGGCGGTGCGTTCTCGGGCAAAGATCCGACGAAAGTGGATCGCTCCGGCGCTTACGCAGCACGGTACGTCGCGAAGAACATTGTCGCCGCGGGACTCGCTGACAAGTGCGAGGTGCAAGTGGCGTACGCAATCGGCGTGGCGCAGCCGGTATCGATTGCGGTGGATACGTTCGGCACTGGGCGCACATCGGAGGAGAAGTTGGTGGCGTTGGTGCGGAAACATTTTGACCTCAGACCAGCGGGTATTATTCGAATGTTAGACTTGCGCCGGCCGATGTATCGCCAAGTTGCAGCTTACGGGCATTTTGGCCGTAGTGATCTCGATCTGACGTGGGAGCGCACGGACAAGGCCGAGTTGTTGAAGCGTGAGGCAGGCGTATAAAAGGTACATCATATTGCAAAAATGCGTGAAGCACACGCCGTTTATTCCCGAGTTGCGGGGGTAGGCGGCGTTTTTTGATTGGCGGATGGTGGACGAGGAACATTTTGGCAGGAGGGAATGGGATGAATTTTGAGGAAGCGCATGAGGTGTGGTTGGAGAGGCACCTGGGCGCGTTGGACGGGGAGCGGGCGCGGCGGGTTGTGACGGGTCATCAGTATTTGGAGCGATTGATCCTGCAGGAGGTGTGGTGGCCGGCTTTCGGCACGTTGGAAGGGCTGTACCCGCAGTATGAAGTCCGTGATTATCGGGATGGCCGAAGGTACATCGACCACGCGTACAAGCCCCATATGATGAAACTTGCACTGGAGGCGGACGGCTTCAAGCCGCATGTGCAGGATGTCACGGTCAGTGATCACGCGGACAATCTGTTGCGGGATGCGCATCTCATTGCGGATGGGTGGATGGTGGTGCATTTTTCTACAGAAATCATCAAAAATCGCTCGCGTGAAGCCCAACAGTTGTTGCGACAGATTGTCTGGGGTCATGAGGGGCGTGTGCGGGGATCGTCGTTGTCGTTGGCGGCGCGTGAAATTGTGCGGCATGCCCGGAGCAAAGGATCGCCGGTGTCGATCAAAGAATTAATGCTACTGCTCGGCCGGTGCCGCAATACGGTGATGCTGCTGATTCGCGAGTTGCACGGGCACGGTCTGATCGCGCCTGTCCGCTCAGACAGGATGAGAGTGCACGGATACAACCTCACCATGAAGGGGCGTGACGTGGCATTGTGAGGTGTGCCGCTGCGCTTGGGGTGGCGGGTGTATATTCAAAAAATGAACATGTGCGTATCGCAGTCGGTGCGTATGTTCAGAAAATGAACATGCACGCGAGGTGGTCACTGCGGATGCGGCGTGAGGTGTAGGTGAATCGTCAAAATTTGAACATGCGGTGGGCCATAGTGAGTTGAGGTAGCTTGGGGTGGCGGGTGAATGTTCAAGAAATGAACATACGTGTTTCGCAGTCGGTGCGTATGTTCAAAAAATGAACATGTGCGCGTGGTGGTCAGTGCGGATGCGGCGTGAGGCGTGTGAGTATCATCAAAAAATGAACATGCGGTGGGCGTGGTGCGTGGTGGTGCGTGGTGGCGGCTGCGGATGCGGGGCATAGAGGGTATGTTCGGTTGCAAATATTGGTAATGCAACTTTCTGGGCACGTTTGACGTAGAAAGTTTGATACAATCTTAAGAGAACAGAGCGATTGATTATGCGGGTCATAAATTTGTGGGTCGCAAACTCGTGGTAAGTGGCTACTGGCACGTGATAAGTGGTTCGTGATAGTTGATACGTAATACATGACATGATACGTGTTTTGGGGTCCTAGCTTAGTCGGCTTAGGCGTGGGAGAGCGTCAATCGGGAAGTGTATGGGGGAAGATCGGCATGTTCGGGATCGATTTTTTGGTTCGTCATAGAGTAAATCATAGAGTGGATTTTGTGAGAAAGCTTGTCATTATATGTTTAGTAGGGGCATTGATCAGTGGTGGATGGCCCGGTGCGGCGGAAACGCAGGCTAGCACGGGGGCAAGCGTGGGTTCAGGTGCAAGCACGGGAGCGGGCACGGGAGAGTTGACGACGACACCGAGGCTCACGGCGATTGCGGAAACTTGGGTCACGGCGGGTGTGAAACGGGTGACATACAAGTGGTCGCGGATGCGGGACAATCGGGAAGTGATCACGAATGTGCAGGCGATAGTGGCGGATTTGGACAATCCATATGTGACGTTGAATGTGATGACCGGTCAGACCGGCCAGATCACACAGCGCGAGAATGTGACCTTGATGTCCAGAAACACAGGTGCTGTGGCGGGTGTGAATGGGGATTTTTTTAATATTAGCGCGGAAGGCGCGCCGCTCGGCCCGCAGATTGCCAGCGGCAAACTGATGGCGTCACCTACGACGTTGTTGCAAGGGATGTACGCGTTCGGCATCACCAAAGACCGCCGACCGATGATTGAGATGTTCACCTTCCAAGGTCTTGTGATGGCGGTTAACGGGCAATCGTACCCAATATCGGGTGTCAATCGAACGTATGGATGGTTCGATGGGGTGCATTCGCACGGAAACGCGATTCATCTATACACATCGGATTGGGGAAGTGTGTCGCGAGCGAACGACGGGGCAACAACGCCGACGGAAGTGTTGGTTGTGGGCACGGACAGCGCGTTCACAGGCGGTGTTGTCGCTGAAATCGCGCTCAATGGCACGTTGAACAAGAAGGCGCCGGAGAATGGATACATTCTGAGGGCGGCGGGCAGAGGCGCGGCATTCGTAGCCGCAAATTTGAAAATCGGCGATGTGATCGCCACCCCGACGTCGTTGCTGCCTCTAAACACGAATCTCGCGCTCTCGGGCAACGATTTTAGCATGTTGCTGGGCGGGCATACGATTCTCGTTAGCGAGGGACAAGCCGCGGCGTTCTCTAGAGATGTAACCGGCATTCAAGGCACGAGCGCGACCTCGCGGACTGGCGTTGGCTACACGCAAGACGGCCGATACGTATACATGGTCACAGCTGACCATGCCGGCGATAGCGTTGGGCCGACGCTTGCACAATTCCAGCAGATTTTGCTGCAGATGGGGCTGTGGCGCGCGTTGAACCTGGATGGCGGAGGTTCGACGACCATGGTGTCGCGGCCGCTTGGCGAATTCCAGGCGCAACTTAGCAACGTGCCTAAAGATGGCGCGCAGCGCAAAGTTGTGAATGGTCTGGGTGTGTATACGTTGGCTCCGGCGGGCGAGCTGCAAGGCTTGATTGTAAGCGGGCCAAGCTTCCTATGGAAGGGGGAGCGTGCTCAGTATGCGGTGAAGGCGTTTGATACATTTTATAATCCGCTTGATCCATTAGGTTTAGGCACACAATTCAGCGCGGTTGGGGAGCATGTGATGATGCAGCCCAATGGGGAAGCGATCGCACAATTCGCGGGCGTCAGTGAGATTACGGCTGCTGCCGGTGATCGTAAGCCATCGTTGCAAGTGGAAGTGGCAGACCGTGCGTCCATCGCTAGATTGGATCTTGTCCCCAGCAAGCCACCTAGCGAATGGAAAATAGGGGATCAAATCCGCCTACAGGCGAAAGCGACGTTACAGGATGGCAGGGAATTCTCAATTCCGACCGATCTGTTGCAATGGGAGTTGTTCGGGGTTAGAGGCGTTTTCCAGGCAGGCACGTTCCGCTATGAAGGGTTCGTTCAGGAACCGGGAGTCGTTACACCTTCCACGACAGCGGCCATGCTCGTGGCTAGATATGACCGATTCAGCACACGTCTTGTGATTCCTACGCCGCCCAGAGTATGGATTACCGATTTTCAACAGGTGCCGTGGTTAATTACGTCGGAAGCTTTCCCGAATGCAGCTCAAGCGGCCGTCTCGTTAACGAGCGGCATGACGGGGAAATCGAACGATCTCTCTTTGTCTTTATCGTACGATTTCAGGAGTGGGGACGGCGTAACCGATTTCGCCGCTTATGCGAAATTGAATGGGAGCGCGGGTATAGAAGTGCCCAAAAACAAGCCTTCCGCACTGCAACTCGATGTCATGGGCGATGGTCAAGGCGGCTGGTTGCGTGTTGAATTTACGGACCCATCGGGCGCCTTCATTCGCAAAACCATCGCAGAGCGGATCGATTGGCAAGGCTTGCGCACGATCGATGTCTCGCTCAATGACATCAACCCCAGTTCGCTGAAGCGGATATACATCGTAAGTAAGAAGCCGATTGCTGGGGTGATTGGCGTGGACAATATGTCGTGGGTGTATCCATCCTCCCAACGCACAGTGAAGATTCCAACCGCGGTGGAACTGACAGTCGACGTGAAGCAGGCCACCGTGAATGCGACGGTCATGGCTCTCGATCAACCGCCGAAGATCATCGATGGGCGGACGTACGTCCCCGTGCGGTTTGTTGTGGATGCACTTGGCGGACGCGTGCAGTGGGAAGCTGCTGAGAAGAAAGTGGTCATTCGCAGAGGCGAAGATTGGATGGAATTGTGGGTTGGTGATCCGATATTCCTCGTGAACGGGAGCCGAGTGAATGGAAGTACCGCCCCGCTCATCTCGGGTGGCAGGACGTTGTTGCCGCTGCGTGTCATCTCGGAACAACTGGGCATGAAGGTCGTCTGGGAACCGAAGTCGAAAAAAATTTCGATCCAATCTTAAGCGATGGTATCGCTATCATCGCTGTCACCGCCATAGACATACCGGCATATGATGGAGCCATGGGAGGTGGCTGCAATGCTGGAAGTTTGGGCGGTGATCCTGGCGATTTATGGATTAAGCATCGGCCTCGTGCATCTGTTGGCTGCGCGTTATCATTGGGGACGGCGCGATCCAGCTCATGCCGTCATCGTGACACATGATCATGGCGCGTACTTGGAGTGGTATTTGCGATCGTTCGCCATCATGGAAGATTTCCGAGCGTGTGATACGAAAGTGACCATATTGGATGAAGGTTCCGAAGATGAGACGGTGCAAATCGCACAACGGATCATCCATCATCGGAATTCAGCAAATTGGGAAGTGGTCGCGTTGTCTTCTACTGAAGAAGCGGAGCAGTGGTTGCAAGGTGTATCCGCAAAGGATCGGATTGCACATGTGATCCGGTTATAACAACAGATTGAACAAGATGCGAAGTGAAGCACACTTTGCCGGGGAACGTTCTCGGGGAAGTGTGCTTTTTGTGCAGAGGGGGGAAAAGCATGTATGGTATCGTGTATGGCGTTAAGATGGACCAGAAGTTATGTTGGCACGTCAGCATTGCGCTAGAGGCGGATGCTGCTTGGTGGTGGGAACGAGGTGTAACACACTTATGGATGGATGAAACGATACGAACCCGCTCTTTCAAGCAAGCCGTTGAACGTCAGGCACAGTTGCGTCGATCCATGATTCCGGATGCGCCCAATGTGCAGGGGCAGTGGGTCGAATGTAAACAGCTCAAAGACGCATTCAGTCTGAGGTTGACGCTGTATGATCGGATGAAGACAGCCCTCGAAGGCAGGTGTTTATTGCGGGAGGAATTGGACTCGCTGTTATCCTATGAAGTTATAAACCTTGAAGATGACGTACTGAAATATGTGCAGTGGGGCGTGTTAGAGGGGGATTTGCGAATTTGGCCGGGGTTGGAGATGGCACAAGTGCATGCGTGGTGTGCATACCTTTGGGAGCATGGCCGCTGGGGGCATGGCCGAACGTACCGATGCGCACGGTGTGGAAGCGGGCCCAAGCAGCATCATTGGACGATGTGTCCCCATTGTGGAGAAGATTGTCCGTATTGTGAAGCTTGCTTGAATATGGGACGCGTGCGCGCTTGCGCGATGCTTGTTCAAGGCATTCCCCGTGCGAAACGTTCGATTGCTTACAAATCCAAATCGCTGCAACAGCAACGGTGGAGCTTGCGCCCGGCGCAAGAGGAAGCCGTACACAGTGTCATGCAGTTTCTCCATCACCCGACGGCACAGCGTGAGTTTTTATTGTGGGCGGTTACCGGCGCAGGCAAGACAGAGATGATGTTCCCACTCATCGCACACGTCGTCGCCAGAGGCGGTCGCGTATTGCTCGCCACACCGCGCAAAGATGTTGTGCTGGAGCTGGAGCCGCGACTGCGCGCAGCATTCCCGCAGGAGGAGGTGGTGTCTCTGTACGGGGGAAGTCGTGACCGGTGGAGAATAGGCCCCATCACGGTATCTACAACACATCAGTTGTATCGCTTCCGTGAGGTGTTCGATCTGGTCATTGTGGATGAGATCGATGCCTTCCCTTACCATGGAGACCCCCAATTGGCATTCGCGGCTCGGCGGGTTTGTAGACCCGAGGGGAAATTCGTGTTCCTGACAGCGACACCACCGCAAGAGATGCGTACTCTCGCAGCTTGGGGGCGGCTTCCTTGCGTGAAGGTGTGCGTGCGATTTCACGGCCATCCGTTGCCCGTACCCAAGCGATTGAAGATGCCGCCAATACGCAAGTGGTTGAGCGCCGCTCGCATGGCTCGTTTGCGTCCATTCGGAATGTTCACGTTCAGCTCGGCACGAAGTGGGACGAGGCATTCGATCCCTGTCATGTTGTACGATGCGGTGAAGCAGAGTTTGGCACGAGGCGCGCAAATTTTCGTGTTCGTGCCCGCCATTGATGCGGTCCAACGCGTGGTGGATATTTTTCGGGACGTGTTTGGGTCGGTCGAGATTGAAGGCACATCATCGAAAGACGCCATGCGAGAAGAGAAAGTGCGACGTTACCGTGCGGCGTCTGTGC
>JBILCM010000085.1:0-9231 GCA_044353165.1 Paenibacillus sp. | reverse complement strand
ATTAAAGTTTCCGATATTGTGGAATATGTTCTGGTCAACGGTGTAACCAAACGATTGATTGTCAAAATAGATCGCATGTACCGCATTACCGTTGACGCCGATGTCATGAAAATAGTTGCCACGAATGATTTTCCCTTTCATATGAGGCAAGTGGCCTTGGTATGAATAGATCACACCCATATCTTCATAGTGATCAGTAACACAATTAAAAAACTCATTATTTTCCACGATCGTATCAACACCCCTTAAGTAAACGGGAGCGTATTCTATGTCATGTACTTTGTTATTCGAGAAACGATTCCCTACCCCACCAAGATCTATGGCGCCAAATTTCCAAGATGGAAAGAAACCCATATTCCAAATTTCACAATTATCCACAAAATTATTCTGCGGTTCTAGAGATACAAAATCGGACAACTGCTGACCGATATTGATGTCAACACCATTGCTTCCGTTATCATGAATATTCGAGTTTTTGATGCCTGAATTCGTAGCTTTCATGAAGACTACAGCTGTCGGTATTGTATTTTTCAGTTCGCACCGATTCAACACGATACGATCAGAATTGAACACTTTAACGAACGTAGCACGAGAAGTATCGAAGATGATATCTTGAATCAAGATGTTCTTCGTGTTTCTAATTACGAACATTTCTTCTTTCAGCGTAGAAACAACCACACGGCCCTTATGAAAGTCTTCAGGAGGATATAAATACAAGATGCCGTTCTTCTGATCGATATAATATTCACCAGGTTGATCGATCTCTTCCAGAATGTTTTCATAATAATGAAAGTCGGGAACAACATATTTGCGAATTCCACTGATAACACCGCTGGAAAGCGATATTTCTTTTTTGTCATATTGAATACTTTTTACTTGGGCATATGTGTTCTCCCATGGGTATGATAAATTCCCTTGAACCCAGATGGCGTCAGCTTGACGCCAATACTGAATTCGATCCTCACGGATCGTATAACTCCCACCTCTGGTGGTGTAACCCGACTCAGTCCTCGTTGGTCCTGCGTCGACAATTTTGTCCATGCGAACGTAACCTTCGTTAGGCCATCTTGCTAAGGTTTGTCTTTTGCCGTTAATAATGAGCGCCATCGGAATGGTTCTCGCATCCACTTTCCCTTCCTGTGCATGCGGTGTCTTACTCTGCGCACTCGACACAAATTTACCGAAGTCCGTCAAGCCATTGTTTTTCAGATCGACTTGTACCCATTGACCCGTCACTGTTGGATCAATAATTCGTGCAAGCACATCTTTATTCGTAACCTTCGAAAATTTATTTTTGTTGATCTCTTTCCCGCCGCTTAGTACAACTTTCTCGTTCGGGTAAGCCGCAATTGTGACGGGACTTCCATCACGACATTGTGGGGTCAACTCGTCGAAAACGATCGATTCATCGATGAAATAAGTGCCTTCCCGGAGCACAATCGCTGCGCAACCCTGCGCATCAATTACTCCCCCTTGGGCACGGGCAGAAAGTGTATCTACAGCTTTCTGAATCGTCTTGAATGGGGCATTCATGGTTCCGGTGTTTGTGTCACTCCCGTTGGGTGATACAAACAACTTGACTGTTTTTGACAAAACACTAACGCCAGGAGCACCGGTCGAGAAACCCGCTAACATATTCGACATGAGAACCATCGCTATCAGAAAACACCATTTTTTTTTCAAACATGCACCTTCTTACATAAAATTTTTGTAGACTTTCTCGCCTGGGAAGAGCTCAAGCTTAAACCATGGGTTAGCCGCATTCTCTACAAAAACTTTCACTACCGCGTGATACGCTGTCGGATTTTGGATCAAGCAAACTGAACTTGAATCGTCCACAAATTGTGCCTCCACATGATCAAGAACATGGACTTCTCGGTTTTGCGGATCTATATATATTCCTGGCAATTCAGTATAAGCAAGCATATTGGAAATCTCAGGCCAGGTGATGCCATAGAAAACTTCCCCAATCTTCTCCCTTCCTTCCCAATCACTCATATTGACACGTTCGCACATCATCCCTGCGGGCAGTTGTTTTGGTGGTTTATCCCATGAAAGAATGGGCCTGTCGTCCCTAGATAGGTACAAAGGCAGATGGTGTGCTGTCTCTTTTATCATGGACATGTAGAGGGGGTTTCGCGTATATCGATAAAGCTTAAACCATGCATCACCGGATAACGTGCATATGCCTGGGGCACTGTGCTTATTCTGTACATTCGCAATGACCGAGCCCAGCGTATGCATCTCCAGTCGCGCAAACTCTGATTTTTCAGGGAATCGATAATTATAGGATACGTTCCACGTCGCACATTGATGGGCCATTTCACAGGCAACATCCAACCAATGTTGTTTGCCCGTGACTTCATACAACGTAATGAACGAATCGAACAATGCATAGGCCGATTCACTGTCCGGACATTGTAATATCTCCGAGGGTGCGCCTGTCGTGACACCCATTAATACATCTTTCTCATAGTAGTATGTAGCAGCTGACTCAGCGGATTGTAAGTACCGTTCATCTCCGTACCATACATAACTCAATGCAAGCGCTGCAGGCGCGATCCCCCCAGCTGACGATCCACCAATGATAATGTCACCCGTGTTTATATTGATAAATTGGCCGAACTGTCCATACTTCTCCCAAATCTGAACGAATGCATCTGCCATTCTTCTGAAGGCATCTCCCCATGCTTCCGGTATGAGTTCTCCCTGCTTTCGCATGAAAATAAGCATCTTCATGAAGAAATAGAGCGCATCACCACTTTTTCGAATCGCATGCATATCATTCGGCCAAGATCCCCAAATTCCATCGCTATAAACCGCCTCATCTTTACCACTGGATAAGAATAATCCCGACTCACTCTGCATCGTTGTCACAATCCGATCTACCATGAGCCGGACTCGTTGCTTAGATAGTTCTCCGCCTTCCACGAATAGCGCATAAGCAGCCATAGCGCCACCTACCCATCCTATTTGGAAATCGAGCAACTTCGCTGGTAAACAAGGATAATAATTTCCCTTCTCATTCCAACGACTATTATAGGCGCTCTCCTGAATATCCCATGCTTGGGAGAATGGGATTGAATGAGGGGCCAAAGCATGATCGGAAAAATCTTTGCGAACGAGGAAAAAAGTATCAAATAAGGTTTGTAGTCGGGGTGCACGAAAAAAGTATATGCGGTATCGGCAGTTGATCCGATCCCCTGCTTGGATCTCAGAACCTTGATCAGGAGATGGTGTCCCCTTCAAATTACAATTTTTATAAATAAATCCTGACCGAACTCCGGGTAATTGCAATTCAACTTCAAGCCGGTCTCTGTGTTCATTCTCACGAATTCGAATCCCGGTTTGCCCTAATGACGTTTGTTGTTCAAACAAAAGAATGCAACCCGTATTTGTTTTTGGCGAATACATGCCGACTGACGGTGTTGACAGGTCTCCTGTTAACATATGGATTTGTGAAATACCTTCTTCTAGATTGAGTCGGGGCACATCCGTAATTGTAATCGGCATATCAATCTGTCTGTCGTCCAAATTGGGGTACATGGGTGGATAAGGTGTTACGTACGAATTGAACCGATTCCCATCATACACAGCTCCTGGTAACAGTAAATAATGAGCTGTGGACCAATCCATGAATGTAAATGCGATGGAAAGCATGGAATTGGAGCTCTGTCCACTTTCAAGTAAAAATTCTACGTTTCCCTCAAAAGCATCCTGATGGCCTTCTAGCTTTTCCCAACGATGTTCGGTTGCTAGGTTTTCCAATGTATTCGTATTACAGTTCATTACAAAGTGGTATTTCTTGAATGTTTTTGCGTCCAATGTATTCTTCTCCTTTTTTAAAATGAATAGCAACGAATTAAAATATAAAACCCAGCTCCAGATTGCAAGGAGCTGGGCTTGTTGATGGTCTGATTATCGTCTCATCTTTTCTTTAATTTCTTTCGTCAGTGCCTCTTGATTGCTTCGCAATGCAGTATTCATATCAATCTTATCCGCAATGATTTCCTTAAGCATATTGTTTACGTGCTTGTTCGTGAGGCTATCATATTCATGAACCTTAATGACAGGCGCAAATTTATTGATGTGAATCGTCTTTAGATTTTTTCCTTGCAAGTGAGGCGCATCGACCGCAAATTGACTGGTTACTTCGGCTTGTGTCACTGCAGGCAAGAATCCCGCCTTCGTAAACCGGATCTGTGATTCTTTGTTCGTGCTAATGTGTTGAATCGCCAAGAATGCTTGCTCTTTATGTTTGGACTCTCGAGAGATCATGAGCACGTGGGCATCTGCCTTTAAGCCGACCCCGGGACGATCTTCCCAAGTAGGTAGCGTAACCATATCCCAATTCATTGATGTAAGATCTGCGCTTCTTGCAATTGTTAGACTACCTACCCACTCCATGACCATTGCCGCGCTCTTGTCCTTGTAGAAACTGTCTTGCCTAGCCCAAGGCATTCCTGTCCAGCTGTAACCTGGTATGTTATAGACGTCCAAATAATACTGCATGATCTTCTTCATGTCGTTGTTATCAAAATTACCTTGGTTGGTGGTCATATTAATTTCTTGAATAGAACGTTGTTCTGATAAGCTGTTCGGATTACCTGGCACGATACCGTAATATTGTTTACCTGCATCGTTACGTGTGAGTTTCTTCGCCAGGTCAATCACTTGCGTGTAGGTCATACCGTCTTTAGGGAAAGGAATACCAAAACGGTTAAAAATGTCCTTGTTGTATAGTAGAACTTGTGTGTTCATGCGGTAAGGCAATCCGATCATCTTGCCTTCGCCAAACACACGCATACCTTCTACTGCTTCTGTTCGAAATCCACTCAGATTGACGTTGTGTTTTTTGACTAAGTCATCCAATTCCATTGGAAGTCCGATCATAGCTAATTCAGCAGCCCAGAAGAATCCGGTAAAGACGATGTCTGGTTTGTAACCGCCGGCAATACGTGTTGTTAACGAAATGCCAGGGGCAAATTTTGTTCGTTCCAATGTGATATGGGGATACTTTTCCTTCAAGGGTGCTACAACAAGTTGTTCCCATTGATCGTCTGGATATGGATGTTGATCCCAGACTTTCAAAGTTACAGGTGTCGTATCTATTGCAGGTTGTGCAACGCTTGTTTGTCCTGCAGGTTTTGTTGTCGTTGCGGTTTTGTTAGCAGCTGCTTTCGCTACAGCCGCTTTCTCTGCGGCTGCTTTCTCTGCAACAGCTTTCTGTGCAGCAAGCTTTTCAATTTCGGCTTTAGCGATTGCTTGAGCGGCTACCTTCTCGGCTGCTGCTGTTTCAGCCAACAATTTTTCTGCAGCCAATTTCTCCTCTTCCGTCTTGGCTTCAGCTAACAACTTTTCCGCTTCCGCTTTCTCCGCTGCGGCTTTCTCCGCTGCGGCTAATGCTTCGGCTTCCTCCGCCTTCACCGCTTCCAACTCTGCCTGGGCCTGAGCCGCTGCTTCCTCCGCTGCTTTCTGCTCTGCCTCAGCATTCTGCTCGGTTTGTTCAGTTGCCGATTCCGCTGTCTCTTCAACATTCGAAGTGCTAGTACATGCAATAAGCGATAAGATAAGTACAACTATAAGTGGCAATGACAGGAACTTACTTTTCATACGTGAAACCTCCTCTTGGATTTTACTCAATTATGAAAACGCTTTTAATATAATCAATCATATATACGATGGATTCACATCGTCAATGTAACTATCCGTATTTGATTTGGACAAATCGAGCCATTCTAGAATGAAATTTTATGTTTTTGGATTATCCAAGATTTGCTCCGCATATTGTCTTGGACTCATACCTGTCCATCGTTTGAATTGCTTACTGAAGTGAGCAATATCATGGTATCCTAATGATTCTGCAATTTGCTCCACCTTCAGGTTACTCTGTAATAACAGGGTCTTGGCATCATTAAGCCTTTTGAAAGACAAATATTGTTGTGGAGAAATATTGTAGATTTGTTTAAACACTCGATTGCAATAAGAGGTGCTGATGCCAAGTTCTTGTGCAATATCCTGAATACTCCGAAGAAACTCATGACTGTTATCTTTCTCCGTCTGGTGTTGGATCATCAAATCAATTTTCTCCGCAATGTGCAGCGCATGCTTTCTCTTGCGTTCCGAGGTATTGGAAGATTTTTCTGTTTCATCTCTTAGGGCAATGATTAAAGCACCAATTAATTCGAATAACTTCGTTTGCAAGTAAATTTGATCGACGATGGTTGTCGAAGTCCGTTTAATGAGTTCGATAATATGGTAAAGTACCGGCGAAACCCGACGTGTCACAGTAGAATTGGCACGAAAGAGCAAATTATTCGCATTGTTCAGATAGGGGAGAAAAGCCTTGTCGTCAATATAAAAATGAATGCAAAAATAGCTAAAACCAATCCCCATAGTCGCTTTACTCGAATGAATACTTCCCGGTTGAATCAGCATAAGATCGCCTGGGTGTTGTTCATAGTCCTTGCCAGCAACAGTGAATCTTTGGCTACCTTCTGTGACATAGTTAATTTCATAGAGAATATGTTCATGTTCAGGACAGTGCCACCCGTTCTGAACACTGCGATAATGCGTCCCATTGACTGCAATTTTCGCCTGTAAGTCAGGGACATGATAGGTGTATTTACCATCAAGTTGTGCTCTTTGCACAGGATCAATGTCTTTGTACCATTTGGTATACATAAGTCTCATCTCCCTTTTCGGTGATGAATCTGGATTGTTCTTCTTAAAAAAAGTTGAAATGGCGATGAATGTGATGTATGATCCTTTTTATTGGTAGTACCACATTACCAATTATGAAGCAACAAAACATCTATATCAAGAGAGGAGGTTGGATCGGCTTCATGGCAACCCCATTGTCAGGAAACCTTTCCACACGTATGAACAATGTATTAGCACCCATGCCTAAATTTCTGCAAGGTTATGAGGAATTGTACGCACAAGACCCTCGTTCCGCATCATTGCAATGGTTTAAGGATGCGAAGTTTGGTCTGTTTATTCATTACGGCTTATATTCTCTGCATGGCATCCACCCTTTTGAACAATGGTATAACAAAACCCATGTTGCTGAATATGAGAAGTTAAAAAATCTTTTCACCGCCGAAAAGTTTGATGCCGAATACATCGCTGACCTCGCCGTTGAACTGGGTATGAAATATATCAATTTGGTCACAAAGCACTGTGAAGGCTTCTCCTTGTGGGACACGAAGCAATCGAATTTTAACAGTGTCAACTCACCTGCAGGTCGAGACTTGGTGGCTGAGATGGCGAAAGCTTGTGAGAAAAGAAATCTTGGTTTATTCCTGTTCTATGAACATGGGTTTGACTGGAGACATCCCCATGGACCTCGTTTTAAGGACTGGAATGTAAGACTTGCTGAGGTAGACTACGAAAAGCCGGAACCCACATATGCGACAGAAGAGCAGTACAATTTCCAAAACTATGTCGATTTTGTATATGCCCAAATCGAAGAACTGTTAACGAACTATGGTGCTGTTGCAGGGGTATGGTTGGATGGTGTAAGGGTGCCTAAGTCTGGTGATCACACATTGTTCCAGCTCCCTGAATTGTATGATATGATTCACCGAATACAACCCCATGCACTTGTTAGCTATAAATATGGGGTTACAAATACAGAAGACTTCTTAGCTCCTGAATATGTACAATTGCAATATATCAAGGATCGTAATCACAAACCAATGGAAATTTGTTCTACCTTGTGTGAAGCTTGGGGTCATGCGGAAGGTGCCCCGCGGAAAGATGAGTGGTTTGTGTTATCTCAGATGGCTGGAGCACATCTTCATAATGCAAATCTGTTAATGAACGTTGGACCACTCGGCGATGGTTCATTGCATCCAGACGAAGAGAAGGCACTGCGCAAAGCAGCGGAAATCCTAAAGAAACAATTTGTTTAATTTTACAATTTATTGTTATCATTCATGAAACTTGGCAAAGGTCGAACTTTCTCAACCAGAGAGTTCGACCTTTGCAATGATTCTGGATCCTTCTGACTCGTATTGTTGATTACATCCCTCTGATATTCGGTACATACGTACCGCCGCGGCACATCTTCAAGTAATGGAGCGCATGAATCTGGCCGGTAAATTCCAGCTCGCCGCGATAGACCGGGTCATGGTAACCTTCGATGTCAATTGTACCCGTATAGTTGTGTTGACGAAGAATGGTGATAAGATCTGCCCAGTTCGTATCACCAAAGCCAGGTGTCCGGTGCCAGACGAATGGCTTCGGTCCATGGATGCCATATTCCTTCACGATGTCCCATGCGATGGTCGCATCCTTGCCGTGAACATTGAACACCTTATGGACCCACTTGCGCAGTTGCGGGATCGGATCGATGAGGCTGACCATCTGGTGGCAGGGCTCCCATTGCAATCCGACATGTTCGCTTGAAGGCAATGCATTGAACATCATCTCCCAGGCGGTGGGGTTGTGTGCAATATTCCACTCTCCGCGATCCCAGGTGCCGCCCATGTCGCAGTTCTCGAAGGCGATGCGGACACCCCGATCGGCTGCACGTTGTGTCAACTCTCCGAACACTTGACCAAACACAGGCATCGACTCGTCGATGGAACTTCCGGGAATGCGCCCGGTGAAGCCGGTGACCAAATCCGTGCCGAACAGATGGGCATGATCGATCAGTCGCTCCCAGCTTGCACGTGTGTCGTGGTTGTTCCCTTGTCCTGTCAAAGGATCGCCGAAGATACTGACCGCGCTGATGACAATATCGTGTTGTTCGACGATCTCTCGCACACGCTTGGCCGTCTCAACCAAGTCTATGTTGCCGGTCGTTTGCCAGAACGACAGGATGAACGACTCAAATCCGTAAGGGATGAACTGCGGGATCAACTCTGTGGCAGCGCCCCCGCTCACAATGGTACCGATCCTGATTTGTTGCATTCGTTATCATAACCTCCTGATGGCACAAACTTGTGCCAGAGTTCAACATGGTTCTCATTATAAACCAATGTTTGCAGGAGTTGCTTTACCGATCTTGGCAACATGTTATCTGATGTTGTGATTTCTTGCTTCACATTCACAACCACCCACGAAACCGGCTCGCTTCCGCATACTTGCGAATGCCCAACATGTAGGCAGCTAGACGCGGAGAGATGTTACGTGATCGTGCCATGGAGAGAACTTCTTGCACGGCTCGAACCATTTTGACCTCTAATTGTTCATTCACATACGCCTCTGTCCAATAGAAACCTT
>JBILCM010000004.1:0-72054 GCA_044353165.1 Paenibacillus sp. | reverse complement strand
TGTAAGTATCCCGAGGAACGGATACGAGCGTCGCGCTTTTACTTTTCGGATTCAATGTCGCGATCATGATCACATCGGTGTTCGCACTCTTCGTTTCCTTACGATAATCTGTGCCAAGAATGAGGATAGAGACCGGTTTCACACGGGCTCGATCCGCTGCATTGACCATATCGGCTGTGCCGATTTGACTTGTTGTATCTTGTAATTTCCAATACAAGTAAACGCCATATCCGACCAAGAGAATGAAAATAAGCGTCATCATCACAATCAGGACTTGCAAGAATACCATCCATCTTGGCTTTGATGGACGAGAATCGGGTGGGGTGAACGGAATATTCTTGCGTTTGGTCTGTGTGACGTAAGGATCTGTCATCGTCTATCACCTAAACTATTCGTTGTATTTCGGATTTTCGTTAATATCTACCAGCAATTGATCGGCGGATTGTCGATCAAACATGCGCGTCTTCTTCTTGCCTTCACTCTCATAGGTCACGTAGTACATCGTTTCATCGACTTGTGAAATTTGAATGTGTTGCAGATGATGATCCTCCGTGAGAATTTCTGCAAAAAAGTCCACCGTTTCTTTGGCCGCGTGGTCATCCGGGCGAGCATCCGCAACAAGCTTAATTTGTAACCAATTAAACAACGCATCATCGAGCTTCATTGTATGCACTTACGCCTCCTTCACCATGATGATCCGATACCCTTGATTCCACCAACTCTGCATCTTCTGTACATCTGGACACACATCCCACTCAGGAAGCATAGCGAGCAAGCCCAAACATGTCTCAACGGGCAACAGTCGTTCAATGAAAGCTTCTCCGCAGTGAGATAATGACCACGGTCCGACGAGTTCAACATCGCCAGCTTGCTCGAATTGTACAGACAGTGGTGTAGCCTCGGAACCTCCGCAAGTATCATCATCACCGCTTGTTAACATCTCCATCTTGAAACTAGGCAATAAGCGGGGGTGTAACCTTGCTAAGCGGGAAAGCAAATCTGTTGCTTGTGTTACATGCATACATTCACGCATTCCGGAGATCGTCATGGATGGATCTACAGAAAGGGGAGTCAGCCAGTATCGAACCATCAGTTGAACTCCTTCCTAACGGTTCTCAGATGCAGACTGCTCATCTTGTTTCCGCTTGGTCCGTCCCTCGAGAAAATAACGAACACGGACAATGAGCATTAAGAACACAGCCACTGCGAGACTGAGCACGATCGGAAGCCCGAGCGCCTGGAATATCATCAGCATATATGATCCCATAGCAATCAATACATACACAAGTATAGCTTTCGGAATCGTTAGTTTTCCGACACGGAATACCTTGTTGTATACGTAGCTCACCAGAATAAAGATGATTGCGTAGGTGATCCAGAAGTGCTCTAAAAACCACTCTCTCATACGTTGATCAACTTCTTCATTTTCTCCGCCTTCTCACGTTCGCCTTTTTGCAAAATTTTCTTGCGTAACCGAACCGACTTGGGGGTGATTTCACAATATTCGTCATCGTTCAAGTATTCCAACGCTTGTTCAAGCGACATCAGTCGCGGTGTTTTTAGTCTCACGGTGTCTTCCTTGGTGGCAGAACGCACATTCGTTAATGCTTTTTCCTTACACACATTGACGATGATGTCGTTCTCACGGCTATGTTCGCCAACGATCATGCCTTCATACACTTCCGTACCCGGATGTAAGAAGAGAATGCCCCGATCTTCCACGGACAACATCCCATACATCGTGGACGACCCTGTTTCACTGGATACAAGCACACCTTGGCGACGACCGCCCACACTGTTACCTGCATAAGGTCCGTAGGAATCAAACGCATGATTCATGATGCCATATCCCCGAGTGAGTGTAAGGAAATCCGTCCGATAACCGATCAATCCGCGGGATGGAATCTTAAATTCGATGCGTACACTACCCGTTCCATTGTGCACCATATTGACCATCTCGGCTTTACGTGTGCCGAGACTTTCCATTACAGCGCCCATGCTTTCTTCAGGAATATCAATCAAGAGCCGTTCGATGGGTTCCATCTTTTGGCCATCCATCATCCTAACAATGACCTCAGGCTTAGAAACTTGCATTTCAAACCCTTCCCTGCGCATGTTCTCGATTAAGATGCCTAGATGCAATTCGCCTCTGCCGCTTACGATGAAAGCATCCGGACTTTCCGTATCTTCCACGCGAAGGGCGACATCGGTTTCGATTTCTTTATAAAGACGTTCCCGAATCTTACGTGAAGTGACCCATTTCCCTTCTTTCCCGGCAAAAGGTGAGTTGTTCACGAGGAATGTCATTTGTAGTGTGGGTTCATCAATTTTCAATACGGGCAATGACTCCGGATGCGACACATCAGCAACGGTCTCGCCGATGTTGATTTCTTTCAAACCAGCGATCGCAACAATGTCTCCGGCTGCCGCTTCTTCGATCTCAATGCGTCGCAACCCTTGAAAACCAAACAACTTCTCAACACGGGACTGCCTTATTTTACCTTCGTGATCGATGACTGCAACTTGTTGCCCCGCTTGAACTTTCCCGCGATTGACTCTGCCAACCACGATTCGACCCAAATACTCGTTATAATCAAGCAATGTCACAAGCAGTTGAAAAGGTTGATCCACACTTTCTTGCGGTGCAGGAATCGCTTCTATGATCGTCTCGAACAAGGGCTGCATTGTGGATTGTTGTTCATCAGGTGTAAGTCCAGACGTCCCATTCAGGGCAGAAGCGTAGACAACAGGAAACTCTAACTGATCATCATCGGCTCCAAGTTCGATAAAGAGATCTAACACTTCATCGATAACTTCCACAGGACGAGCGTTCGGCCGGTCTACTTTGTTGACCACGACAACGGGTGTCAGATGTTGTTCTAAAGCTTTGCGCAATACAAATTTGGTTTGTGGCATACACCCTTCGAAGGCGTCCACAACCAACAACACACCGTCAACCATCTTCATGATGCGTTCAACCTCGCCGCCAAAATCAGCATGGCCCGGTGTATCTACGATATTAATCAAGTGATCCTTATAAGTGACTCCAGTGTTTTTGGCCAGGATCGTAATGCCGCGTTCTCGCTCAAGGTCATTGGAGTCCATGGCCCGTTCAATGATCGCCTCATTGTTGCGGAACGTGCCTGCTTGCTGTAAAAGTTTATCGACCAAGGTTGTTTTCCCGTGATCAACGTGTGCAATAATGGCAATATTGCGGATATGGTTTCTTGAATGCATCTCAACGATTCTCCACTCTGTGTTTGTTCATAAAATAAGCGCCGGCCATGTGCTTCCGACGCAGAACATTTTTATAAATTATATGATTAATGTTGTAAAAAAGCAACTTAATTACCGCAACCTCGGTTTTCTTGCGATGACGATGATCCCAACAGCGATGAAGATCAGTGCGACAACGAATGTGTTGATGTGGAGCAACAAGGTAATGAAGAACAACAAGAGCGAGGCTGCACCGACAACGAGGGACAGCTTACGCAAGGAACGGGAGCGTTCATACTCAGCGACGCGGTGCATTCCCCCGGCAACAGATAGAATAATGAGAGGCCATAAGACCTTCATCAGATGCCAACCAAACCATGCACATAACAAAAATAAGATGGACAGCATGATGAGCACAACCGCTGGCAAGAAGGCAATCGAGGGTAAACTTCGGTTCAATGCGGTCATATACAATGCGCCGCCAGCAACGAGCAACAAGAGCGGCCACAGCCATGAAATCAAAGCTTGAAATACGCCCAATTTTCCAAGTATCACGATAATTCCAGCAGCAATAACAACAATTCCCAGCGACAAAGACCGGTTCACGTCACGACCCTCTCCCGTCTACACGTTAGCGCAAATTTCGATGCGTTTCGACTTTAGTGTAGCGGAATGAGTCGAAAATTACTAGTATTTAATTATCGGATATCGACTTGTTCCGCATCAACCGACCCGCAATCACGACACCCAATGCCGATATGATGGGAACACCCCAATGAAGCATGACATGCGTCACATCAAACCAATCTTGCACCTTAGCATCTTTCAAGAACATCTCCCCTGCCGTAAACCCTAATATTCCTGCTCCGATATAGATCAAGGCCGGAAATCGATGCAACAAATTCGTAATATATGCACTGCCCCAAATAATGAGCGGGATGCTGATGAGAATCCCAATACATAGGAGCACGAGACTACCGCCTGCAATCGCCGCAATTGCGAGCACGTTGTCTAAGCTCATAACAACATCCGCCATCACAATCGTGAAAATAACGGATCCCAAACCTGCGCCAATGGCACTGTGTTCCTGCTGCTCATCGTCCCGTAACAGTTTCACAGCAACATATAAGAGAAGTAAGCTACCACACAGTTGAATAAGAGGGATTTGCAGCAAAAAGACAGCAACAGCCGACAAAAGCACCCTCAAAATCACAGCACCCACAGCTCCCCACCATATCGCTTTCGTACGCTGCACTTCAGGCAAATTTTTACTTGCCATCGCAATTACCACTGCATTATCACCACTCAAAACCAAATTGACAACAACCATTTTGATGACAAGGATCAAGCCCTCCAAGCGATGTTCCTCCTTCTCTCTACCGTCTGAATTTATAAATATCTGATTTTATGTGACAAGCTTGCGTTCTATGTGTTGTCTTGACGAATGAGAATCCCCCGAATATAATGGATTCAGTGGAAAAAGGGGAGTAGCTGTGAAATAAAGTCGTCAGTACGGAACGTGATGTTCCCGGCTTTATTGGCAACGATAACGTTGTTAGCAAGACCTTTACCTAGCGGGCAGTTTTGCTATGGTTAGGTCTTTTTTTTATTCTATTAGAGGAGTGGGCCCGCTTTGGACATCATGTCAACAGAATTTTGGACAGCTCTAGGGATGATCATCTTCATCGATCTGATCTTGGCTGGAGATAATGCTATTGTTATTGGTTTAGCCGCAAGGAAATTACCGCCGGAGCAACAGAAGAAAGCTATTTTTTGGGGGACATTCGGTGCAGTGGCCATTCGGATTGTCGCTACCGTACTCATTGTTTATTTATTGAAAATTCCAGGGTTGCAGTTGGTGGGCGGTTTATTACTCGTGTGGATTGCATACAAACTTATGATTACCGAAGAAGGACATAAGGAAATCCAGCCGAAAGACACACTGTGGGCATCCATTCGAACGATCGTCATTGCAGATGCAGCGATGGGAATTGACAATGTCATTGCTGTAGCTGGCGCCGCGCATGGGGATACACTGCTTGTCGTCATCGGACTATTGATTTCGGTGCCCATTGTCGTATGGGGAAGTACATTATTTATCAAGTTGGTCAATAAATTCCCGTCAATTGTTTATATCGGTTCCGGCGTGTTGGCGTATACAGCGGCGAAGATGATTACGCATGAGAAATTCCTTAAAGAATGGTTTGCTTCCCCTGTTATCAACTGGGGATTTGTCATTCTCGTTGTTGTGGTCATTCTTATCGCAGGAAGACTAAGAAATAATCAGATCGCCAACCGATCGAAGTCGAGCGAACAGCAAGCTGTAGAAAGCATGTAATTTCTTCAAAAAAACAGGACTTGACTCCAAGAATACAAGAGTCACGTCCTGTTTTTTTAGCTGTTCTTTCGTTGCAACATTATTGAAATTATACCCGCTCACCTTGCATCCGTCGTTGCGTGATATAATCCGCCTCATAATAAGCTAAGTCTTCTCTTAATTGTTCGAATAATTTAGATAACGCTAATGTGATATCGCGCACTTCCCGGTTCGGTTTTTTACGGAAACGTATGGCGTCTTGACCGGTATAAGCATAACGACCTTCTTCCGAATACGACTCATGCTTCGGATAGAAAAATCCATTGATTGAACTGTGGTATACATCATACAGGACACGTTCGGCGTATTCGGTATGAAATGATGGTCGTCGAATGGCAACCCCTAATTTTTCGTAATTTACTTCTGAGAAGACGAGCAGATGGCGCATATCCGATAAAAATCCCCGATAATAATCATCCATCACTGACTCATTCTCGAGATTCAACTTTTCCAATGTTGTTCTGTTAAGGAACGGTTCAACCTGTTCTATAACCTGTTTTAGTTTGTCCTTGGTTTCTTCACAAAGTTGCTTTACTTTCTCTGATGCCATCGTTTTGAATCCTCCTAACTTGTCCTTCTTCACTTATCCTATCATAAATTTTGTAAAAACGGTACTCCCCCAATGAATGCATAACCCTTCGCAGTTAAGACAACCTAAGACTATCTGCACAACCTACTGCAAGAGGAGGCTGCGTTGCCATGCGCCATCCGCTAAAAAAAATATTGCTGATATCCGTATCCATCATGACTACTGTTGTTGTAGGTATAAGCGTTCTCAAATCCGATACGTCTTCCATCGAAACGAATGAACGCGATGCCAAAGAGCAGATTATGTTACAGGATCTTTCAATTACGAAGCGAATGATTCGCGGAGGAACACAACGTCGTGAGCTGCTAGATCGAGTATCCAATCATCAGAAGGCAAATTTAAGGCTGCACACCTTCCCCGATGCAAAACAACAATACGGCATGCGAACACTTGATGCAAAAAGCGGACAAGAAGTCGAAACGAACTCCCCAGAGCAAAATCAAGGGATGAGTCACTATGTAAAACAAGAAGTTGTTGTGAAATTTCGCTCCGAACCAACACCTGCACAATTGCAGATCATAAATGAAAAGATCTCGTCTGCAAAAATGCGAAAGTTGGATCATACTTATGTTTTCGTATCGAAGAAGATGACCACTTCGCAATTGATCGACTTTTTTAGAACGTATGGTGTTGTGTATGCCGAACCGCACTATGTCTATGTAACGAATAAGCAACCCTACACCAAGACCGAGCCGAACGATGAATTTTACAATCAATATCAATGGAATTTGCCGATGATTGCAACACTTCCCGGTTGGTCATTAACGAAGGGCGATAAACAAATGGTCGTGGGTGTTATTGATACAGGCGTAGCGTTGGGTCACCCCGACTTGCAAGGTCGACTTGTTGACGGGTACAACGCCTTATATCCTGATTTGCCACCTGAGGATGATGTTGGACATGGCACGCATGTCTCAGGTGTGATCTCAGCGCTTACCGACAATGGTCAAGGCATTGCGGGGATGACTTGGTACAACAAGGTGATGCCTATTAAAGTGTTAGATGATTCAGGTATGGGAAGCACTTATTCTGTGGCTGAAGGGATTATCTGGGCTGTCGATCACGGCGCGAAAGTGATCAATATGAGTCTAGGCAATTATGCGAGTGCACAATTTTTGCATGATGCCATTGTGTACGCGTACAATCATGACGTCGTGTTGATTGCAGCTACAGGGAATGACAATACGAACCAACAAGGGTATCCAGCTGCTTATCCTGAAGTGTTCGCTGTTTCAGCGACCAACCAGCAGCAAGCGAAGGCCATATTTTCGAATTATGGAGACTACGTCGACGTTACGGCGCCGGGTGAGAACATTCCTAGTACATACATTGGGAATCAATATGCCGCACTTTCCGGAACGTCAATGGCCAGTCCTCATGTGGCTGCGCTGGCTGCTTTAATACGCTCAGTCAATCCGAAATTACGTAACCATGAAGTTTATGAGATGATGCGGCAAAGCGCTGTTGATTTAGGTCCTGAAGGGAAAGACGATTTTTATGGTTACGGTCAAATTCATGTGCAACATGCGCTACAGATGGCACTAGGCCATACTCCAAATAAAAAAGACGGTCGCCCTCTTGATTCTCCTGTGGAACAAGAACAAGTGCGTACGCCGTCTTGGTTGAAAAAATGGTTGCAATTGTTATTCGGTACAATGGTGGAATGAAGAAGTTTGTCGTAAGCCGGGTTCTGTACTTCCGGTGGTCATAGCGGGTCACCTACCCTGCCACCATTGAAGTGACAATCATCTATCTAGACGACGCATTGCTGCGCCGCTCCAGCGACCAACCCAAGCGCTCCCCGGGCAAGGGTTATAGCTCGCAGCTATTGCGCTTCTCTGAGGTCTTGCTCCAAGTGGGGTTTACCAGGCGGCATGTCACCATACCCCCTCGTGGTCTCTTACACCACGGTTCCACCCTTACCTGTGCGTACCATGCGGTACGTCATCGGCGGTCCGTTTCTGTGGCACTAGCCTTCAACTCGCGTTGACTGGACGTTATCCAGCACCCTGCCCTGTGGAGCCCGGACTTTCCTCCCGCGGACCCATGTCCGCCGGCGATTGTCTGACAAACTTCTCATATACTTGTGATAGTATACAAGGAAACCCGATGATCCGCAACGGTTAAATGTGGGTTACACGAACGTGAACGGCTCTGTCGACACGAAAGAGGCATAAGCGGTTACGTTGGAGCCCGTATGTTGAAACCACTGATTCATCCGTTCTGCAAGCTTATGTTTCATAATCTGTTCGACGTGGTGTCCTGGGTCCACCATGGTGATGCCTCCAGCGAGCGCATCATGTGCTGTGTGATGATCAATATCCCCCGTAATATAAACATCTACGGAAGCTGCGATCGCATGATTGAGAAAACTTCGCCCTGAACCGCCCACAATGGCAACTTTGGAGATCATCTTGTTCGCATCGCCTATCAGCCGTAGTGCTGGCAGATTGAACGTCTGTTTGATCAATACAGCCAGTGCGTACAAGGGGAGCGGTTGTTCAAGTTTGCCAATGCGACCGATACCATATTGACGCGCGGTCGTATATTTCAATGGTGACGTATCCTTCAACCCGACAGCTTCTGCCAGCATATCGTTCACGCCACCATTCGCGATATCCAGATTCGTATGCGCGACATAGACGGAGATCCGATGCGCTAGCAATGTTTCGATCAATCTGCCGTCGGAACGATCGGTTCGGATGTTGCGTAATGGACGGTAAATGAGCGGATGATGCGCAACGATCAGTTGAGCTCCCTGCGCGATCGCTTCTTCAACAACTTGTTGCGTCACTTCCAGTGCGACGGAGATTTTGGATACCGGTAAAGATGCCGAACCAAGCTGCAGACCAATGGGATCATCAGGTTCCGCTAGATCAGGTGATGCCCACGCTTCTAACCATTGAATGACCGTGCTTATAGGGATAGACATGCCAAAACCCCCTGTATTTCTTCACGTTGTTTGCAAAATTGCTCGACTCTCTGCTTGGCTTCCGGTTGGTTCGATTTCACCATACGCGGAAGCAATTGATCAAGCTTCATGAGATAGGCTTGCCACTTGCGCACAAACAATGCAGAAGGTGCTTCAAGCAACCATGGACCCATCAGCAACCTGATGTCGGATGACACATTTTTCCCGAAGGGTAATGGACGCGTATACAGTTGCTGATTCCAATCTTGCGCATCTTGGCGATCGTATGCAGCATCAGCAGATAACACTTCGTACATAATACCATCTTCCTCGATCAGATGCTCTGCATAAAGTTTCCAACCCGCTTGCCGCAACCATTCACGGACGGTCGGTTCACCATTGTTGGGTTGCAGGACCAACCTGCTTACGCCGTGCAGCTGTTCACGACCGCGGTTTAAGATCGATGTGATGGTAGCCCCGCCCATCCCTGCCACAACCACGGTATGTGCTTCTCCGGATTGTAATACGGACAACCCGTCTCCAGCACGAACGAGAATGTGCTCCCCTAGTCCAGCTGCGCTCACTTGTTGTTGTGCCGCCCGCACAGGACCCGCATGCAGATCACCTGCAATCGCTCTGGGAATGACCCCTCGTTGAACCAGAGAAACAGGTAAGAGCGCATGGTCACTGCCAATATCCGCGATCGGATATCCCGGAATCACCTGATCGGCAATCTGTTTGAGTCTTTTTGACAATTGAATCATATCCCACAACCTACCCCATTGAACGATACAGAGATAAAAAGACCTCAGCCCTAACGATCGGAAGAGGTCTTTCCATCTTTCTATTCGAGAAAATCTTTCAGTCTTTTACTTCGACTTGGATGGCGAAGCTTTCGCAACGCTTTGGCTTCAATCTGACGAATGCGTTCCCTCGTGACGCCGAATACTTTGCCGACTTCCTCTAGTGTTCTCGTTCGCCCATCATCCAAACCAAAGCGCAAGCGCAAGACGTTCTCTTCACGCTCTGTCAGCGTATCCAACACGTCTTCAAGCTGTTCCTTCAACAATTCGTAAGCCGCCGCGTCGGCAGGAGCCAATGCTTCCTGATCTTCGATGAAATCACCAAGGTGGCTGTCGTCTTCTTCACCGATGGGTGTTTCCAAAGACACCGGCTCTTGTGCAATCTTCATAATTTCCCGTACTTTCTCTGTGCTTAAATCCATCTCTTTGGCGATTTCTTCCGGTGTGGGTTCTCTGCCCAACTCCTGTAGCAATTGCCTAGACACGCGAATCAACTTGTTGATCGTCTCAACCATATGTACGGGGATTCGAATCGTTCGTGCCTGGTCAGCAATGGCACGTGTGATCGCTTGTCGAATCCACCAAGTGGCGTAAGTAGAAAATTTATAACCTTTGGTATGATCGAACTTCTCTACCGCCTTAATCAAGCCCATATTACCTTCTTGAATTAAGTCTAAGAAAAGCATGCCTCGACCGACGTAGCGCTTGGCAATACTGACAACGAGACGCAAATTCGCTTCAGCCAATCGTCTTTTGGCCTCTTCATCACCATTCTCAATCCGCTTCGCCAGACCCACTTCATCTTCAGCGGAGAGAAGCGGAACTCTGCCAATTTCTTTCAAATACATCCGCACCGGGTCATTAATTTTGACTCCTGGGGGAAGCGAAAGATCCTCATCAAATTGGAATTCATCCTGTTCTTCCTCAGGGTGTTGAGTCCCATCTTCATTGTCATTCACAATTTCAATACCTTGTTCCGATAATTGCTCAAAAAAGTCATCAATCTGCTCCGGATCTTGCTCAAAAGGGGATAATCGCTCCACGATATCTTTGAACGTTAAAACCGAACGCTTCTTCCCCAGTTCCATCAACTGATCTTTGACTTGCTCTAATGTGAGTTCTACCTCTTGATCCGTGTGTTGTTCGTTGGTCATACTGCGACTCCCTTCTCCCTGAAAAAGTCTACGCTTTCTGTGAGAACTGTTTCAGTTCCTTCTCCAGGGCGATGATCTCGTTCCCGATCTGTGCTGCCTGCACAATATTGTCTAATTGTGAGGATTGTGCGTATTTATGCTGCTTCTCTTTCAGTTCCTTGATAGTTAACTCTAAATTATATTTACGTATTTCTTGAATGCAATGATCAATGACGGTATGATTCAATGCTTCCATCGGGTATTGCAGGATCATAGAGCTGGCTGCCGCCTCGAGTTGATCATCGTGCAGACTGTTAATAAATTCACTAGGTTGGGCAACTTTCCCATTCCCGTAGTATGTGTATAAGAATGCGGCGAGCGCCACATGGGTTTCAATATGAAACTGTGAACCAAGTTTTTCTTGTACCAAGTGCGCAACATCACCGCTGTGCATCATGGCGGAGAGCAACTGTCTTTCTGCATTGTAATAAGCCGGCCGTAATGTAGGGAGGTTGTCTTTCCTCCTATTGTCATTCATATCAGTATTCCACGGAATTGCGTTATTATGCCTTGGTGTGCTTAATTTCTGACGAATTTCATGCAAATCTTGCTTCAAAACATCCAGCGTATAACCTGTATCCGAAGAAATCTCCCGGATATAGTGCTCTCGCTCTGTAGGGGATGATAGTGTGGCAACAACAGAAAGTGCTGCACGCACATAACTCAACTTGCCCCTCTCATCATCGAACGTATAATCTCTTCTTAAATAAAGCAATTTATATTTTGTTGCGGTTACTGCGCGTTCTATAATTTGTGTCCGGAAGGCATTCGCACCGTTCTTGATGATGTATTCATCAGGGTCCAACCCATCGGGCATAACGGCAACTCTCGCTTGTATGCCAAACTTTTCACATAAGATGACGCTTTTGTGAGCAGCCGCTAAACCAGCACGATCTCCATCATAGCAGATGATCAGTTGGTCACAGCTTCTTCTCAACAATTCAAGGTGTGACTCTGTTAAGGCTGTGCCCAGTGTTGCCACACCGTTCTCAACCCCCGCATCCCAAGCTTTGATCACATCCACATACCCTTCAAATAAAACCGCGTGACCGGATTTGCGAATGGCTGCCTTGGCCAGATGGAACGTATACAGTATTTTATTCTTGTGAAACAACAGCGAATCCGGTGAATTTAAATATTTAGGCTGGGTGTCTCCTCCTACGGCTCTGCCACCGAAAGCGATGACCTTGCCCAATGCGTCTCGAATCGGGAACATAACACGGTCCCGAAAACGATCATAGATCCCATCTCCTTCCGTACGTCGAACTGCGAGGCCCGCTGTCTCAATGAAATCCATGGCATATCCCTTGGACTGTAAAAACTTCACGAGTGTGTCCCAGAGTGGAGGCGCATATCCAAGCTGAAATTCATCAATCAGACGTTGGGTGAACCCACGATTCTTGAGATAACGGTGCGCTGCCTGACCCTGTTCGGTTTCATTCAACACATAATGAAAAAACTTGGCTGCTTCTTCATGAGCCTCAATGAAACGCGACATTTCCCGTTGCTCCAGCGTCATCTCCACTGGCTCCGTGCGATAAACAAAGGGGATGCCAGCATTCTCTGCCAACTGGCTCATCGCCTCAGGAAAAACTACGCCCTCTGCTTTCATCAAGAAACGAACCACATTACCGCCAGCACCGCAACCAAAGCAATGAAAAATTTGTTTCTCTGGAAGGACATTGAAGGACGGTGATTTCTCGGAATGAAATGGACATAAACCAATAAAATTTTTACCGCGCTTCGTCAATTTCACGGTTCTTCCGATCACTTCTACAATATCTGTTTTTCGGAGAACCTTCTCAATGAAATCATCGGGTATGTTACCGCTTCGCATATCGCTTCACCACATTGTGAAATTGCAAGATTATATATTCGCTGTATGGAAGCATTCTCCTGCATCCCATGCAAAACTTTTGTCAAAACGTGCTGAAATATCTTCGTTTTTTCTTAGAATGATACTTTGGACTCCAAGAATGTGGCCACATGTTCAATAGGCATCCTCGTTTGTTCCATCGTATCCCTATCACGCACCGTGACTTGTCCATCCGTCTGCGAATCGAAATCATACGTGATGCAATAAGGTGTTCCAATCTCATCATGTCTGCGATATCGCTTGCCGATCGATCCTGCATCATCGAAATCAACCATAAATTTCTTGGCCAGCTGTTGATAGATCGCAAGAGCCCCTTCATTCAATTTTTTAGACAAAGGGAAAATCGCTGCTTTGACCGGTGCCAGGGCAGGATGCAAGTGCAGTACCACGCGGCTGTCCTCGTTCTCTAGTTGCTGTTCTTCATAGGCGTCTATCAGGAAAGCTAGAGTGACCCGATCGGCTCCAAGCGACGGTTCAATACAATAGGGTATGTATCTTTCACCTGTTTCTTGTTCGTGAACATGAAAATCTTCTCCGGAGTGTTCCATATGTTGCTTGAGATCATAATCGGTTCGATCTGCAATCCCCCAAAGTTCCCCCCAGCCGAATGGAAAACGAAACTCAATATCTGTTGTGGCATTGCTATAATGAGACAATTCATCGTCTGCATGATCTCGAAGTCGGATGCTCTCTTCTTTCATACCCAAAGCAAGCAACCATTCCTTGCAGAACGATCGCCAATAATCAAACCACTGTAAGTCCTCACCCGGTTTACAGAAAAATTCTAGCTCCATCTGTTCAAACTCGCGCGTACGGAAAGTAAAGTTGCCTGGCGTGATTTCGTTGCGGAAACTCTTCCCAATCTGTGCGATGCCAAAAGGCAGTTTTCGCCGCATCGTACGTTGCACGTTCTTGAAGTTGACGAATATACCTTGCGCTGTTTCGGGACGCAAGTACACCTCGTTCGCGCTGCTTACCGTCACCCCTTGATGCGTTTTAAACATCAGATTGAATTGTCGAATCTCCGTATAATCGAGTGCTCCGCAATCCGGGCAGACGATCCGATGTTCACGGATTAAACCCATCATCTGTTCGAATGTCATCCCATCGACGATGATTTCCGTGCCTTGTTTTAGCAAGTGAGACTCAATGAGTTTATCGGCGCGATGCCGTGCTTTACATGTTTTACAATCAATCATGGGATCATTGAAATTACCAACATGTCCAGATGCGACCCAAGTTTGCGGATTCATGAGAATAGCTGCATCCAAGCCAACGTTGTAAGGGGATTCTTGAATGAACTTCTTCCACCACGCCCGCTTAATGTTGTTCTTCAGCTCTACACCCAATGGACCGTAATCCCATGTATTCGCAAGCCCCCCGTAAATTTCTGATCCTGGAAATATAAAACCTCTGTGTTTGGCAAGTGCAGTCACGGCATCCATCGTTACAGTCATCAACAATCGCTCCTTCGTATAAAAAACTGAGCCCTACGCCTTTCTATACAGGACGTAGGGACGTGTTCGATTATGGTTTATGCAATTATGTATTTTCTGCGGTATAATATAGCAAGTTCCGTTGCATAAGTCAAGAGATGGAACTCCCCCTGCGTTGTTCGCAAAATCTGGAGAAGGAAATGACTTCCTCCCCCGCGTTGAACGATCCAATCGAAGTCCCTTATTCAAATCGTTCGCTCAATAGAAAATGCTCGTATCGATATTTACTGAATGCATATTTGAAAGCAAGCGCAATACCCGATTCCTCAATGGATACCGATTGAAGTTGGGGCGCTGTGACCACAGACTTGACGATACATGTCACTGCCCGGACATCTCCGAGACGAATCGCCAGCGCCAAAGCACGAGCGAACGCTGGATTTACTGCCAACGTCACATATAATGGCAGTATGGCCCTCGAGATGGCCCGATGCACCCTCGTTTCAAAAATGAATTTCCCGTTCACTGAAGTATTCTCTGTGCCGCTTCCATATAGTGGGACGGGGCCTTTGAATTCGAAATTGATCAAATAACCCCGGCCGTCCGTACTCGGCAATGGACGTTTCGCTTGCGGTGATGCGATCCGGAACAATCGTCGCAACGCCGTGGCATTCGCATGGACGACGGCTTTGCTCCAGCATTGCGCATATCGCTGATTGTCTGCAATGAGTCGAAAAAACGGCGTCATGTTCCTAGCCACCTTGCGCAACACATAGGCCGTAACATGGCGATTGTGCTTAGATCCGCATCGTGCATTCGTTCGTCTCATTCAACATGGCCTCCTCCAACATATCATGATGAGTATTCCTTTCATCATATGTGGAAGAGCTTATGCTTTCTTGGATGTTACGGGATGAAACTTTCCTCAATTTGATCGAGCACGAGGCGGGATTTCAAATGCAAGTCCGCGTGGACATGCATCCACTGGCGTGTAATGAGTTTTAATTGGTTTTTGGATTCCTGGCGAACGCGCACATCGCCTAAATTGCGGAGGTCTGTCTGCAGTAAGCGTTGAAGCAATTTCATCGTTGTGATGGAGATGATCATCCGATCCGGGAATGTCGGATCACATTGTAGACAGAGCAATCCGCCAGCAAGTGAGCTCCAACCTATGATTGGCTCATCCCCTGTTATGGCGTGTCCACAAGCGGCACAAGCGCTCAGTGATGGGGTGATGCCTGCGCAATGAAAACACTTCATCTCTAACATATGGCCGACAATCTGGGGATCTTTCCCTTGATCCAATGCTTCTAGCGCTGCTTTCAGTTGAGAAAAATGATATGTGCTCGCTTCTTCATCCGTTACCATGCGATCGACAAGTTCAGCAAAATACACCGCGTACGTTGACAGTCTTACATCGTTGCGGACATGGCGATATGTATCCAACAGCTCACCTTGATTCAGAGATCCCAGCGTTTGTGCACCTGCTCGAAAAAATACAAACTCCCCATACGTATAAAGTTGGGTGACGGCTGCGAGGCGGCTCTTCGGTTTTTTCGCTCCTCGCACCATCACCCCGATTCTGCCATGGTCTGGGGTGAGTAGGGAAATAATAGTATGGCTCTCACCATAAGGAATGCTGCGGATTACGATGCCTTCTACTCTGTATAACATACCTCCGTGTCGTCATCTCCCGGTATTGCATCCATGTCAACGTCAGAAGCCTCTTGCTGCTGATCCCACTCACGATACAGCATGAAAGCACTGACGTCTCCGGTCATCGTGAAATAATTCCAAGAAAAATCTCTCATCCGTGACCAACCTCCCCGACTGTGATGACGTAACGATCACGTCCTTAGGTTGATACGGGAGAGAAATTCCTATGCGTTATAATTACTGGGAAATCAAGCGGCTACTCCGCACGAAAGCCCAGATCGCGCAGGACGGAGTCTTGATTGCGCCAGTCTTTCTTGACTTTCACCCATAGCTCCAAAAATATCCTAGATCCAAGCAAGTGCTCAATATCTTTCCTCGCAAGTTCGCCAATTTGCTTCATCAGAGCACCCTTCTTGCCAATCACGATCGATTTCTGTGAATCCCGCTCCACATAAATCACCGCGCCAATATCTACAATCCCGTTCGGTCGCACAGACATCGACTCGATTGTCACCGCGATCGAATGGGGAATTTCTTCGCGGGTCAATTGAAGAATTTTTTCCCGGATCAATTCGGCGCAAATCCATTGTTCTGGATGATCTGTGACTTGATCGGCTGGATAATATTGTGGACCTTCCGGCAAATATTTCACAACTTGTTCTAGCAAGGTGTTCACATTGTTCCCCAGGGCGGCAGAGACGGGTACGATCTCAGCGAACGCATACAACGATCTGTATTGCGCGATGATCGGTAAGAGCGCTTCGGGATGCACTTTGTCGATCTTGTTCAGTGCCAGGATGACAGGCGTCGATATACCTTGCAGTTGTTCAATAATGAACCGATCACCCCCACCCAAGCCCGTTGAGACATCCACAAGCATGAGAATCAGGTCCACTTCTTTCAATGTATCGATCGCCACTTTGATCATATAATCCCCAAGCTTGGAGCTGGGTTTATGGATACCTGGCGTATCTAAAAAAACAATTTGGCTCGATTCATTCGTATAAACACCGTGGATCTTGTTGCGTGTGGTTTGTGGCTTGTCGGACATAATGGCAATTTTCTGACCAATCACTTGGTTGAGCAATGTCGATTTCCCGACGTTCGGCCGGCCAATGATCGTAACGAATCCAGATTTATATTGTGCTTTAGACATCATTGATCTTTCCTCCCCGCACAAACGCGAACGGCAACAATTCTGACACCGTTGCAACACGGGTCGTGCCGTCTAGATTACTCATAATGACAGGCATATCAGGTGGACATAATTCGAACATTACTTGTCTGCAAACCCCGCAAGGCGCACAGGGCACATCGGTATCAGCCACGATCGCGATCGCCTTGAAAGCACCCTGTCGCACCCCATCGGCGATCGCACGGAATAACGCCGTCCGCTCCGCGCAGTTGGTCGGTCCGTAAGCTCCATTCTCGACATTGCAGCCATAATGAATTACACCTGTCTCGTCAAGCAATGCGCTGCCCACCGCGAACCCTGAATAAGGCATATAAGCCCTTATCCTTGCTTCCATTGCATGCTGAATCAACTCGTCATTCGTGACTTTCATCGCCAGTTCCTTCCCCAACAAGGTCGCCGTTCTTAGCGAACCAATCCCGCTTGCTGCAGAATGTGTTCTTGTTTGGAAATCATAATCTGCTCCGATGCTTCATCGGTGTGATCATAACCCAACAAATGCAGGAAACCGTGCACAAATAAAAAGCCAATTTCCCTTTGCAACGTATGACCGTATTCTATGCTTTGCCGCAGTGCCGTTGGAACGGCGATCACGATATCGCCGATCGACGTCTCGGGCGCTTCGTCATATTGGATCGACAACTCATCTTCGTGCGCTTCTAACATGGAGAAGGACAGCACGTCGGTGGGTTTATCGATGCCGCGATACTGGGCGTTAAGCGTCTGGATGTCGATGTCGCTCACGAAAGTCAACGTCACTTCACCAGAAGTCACGTGTTCAGATTGTCCCGCGAAAACAAGCAATTGATTCAGGATGTGATCGAGTTGTTCCGGAAGCTCGATCTCATCCTGCTCATTGCTCCAATCAAGTTGTAATGTGGTCACAGTTATGCGACCTCCTGTGTTCTATAGGTTGTCCTTATTCTGGTTATATGCAACGATGATTTTCTGCACCAGGGAATGTCGCACGACATCCGATTCAGAAAAATAGATGAACCCGATTTCTTGAATCGTCTTCAATATACGCTCGGCTTCAATCAAGCCCGATGTTTTGCCCCTGGGCAGGTCAATCTGAGTAACATCCCCGGTCACGACCATCTTCGAGCCGAATCCGAGGCGAGTGAGGAACATCTTCATTTGTTCCGGCGTTGTATTCTGCGCTTCATCCAAGATAATGAACGAATCATCGAGCGTGCGGCCGCGCATGTAGGCAAGCGGTGCAATCTCAATCAAACCTCGCTCTAATGCTTTGGCGACAGCTTCAGGCCCTAACACGTCGTTCAATGCATCGTAGAGCGGACGAAGATACGGGTCGACTTTCTCTTGCAAATCCCCCGGTAAAAAACCTAAACTTTCCCCAGCTTCAACAGCCGGTCGCGTGAGCACGATCCGCTTCACTTTACCGTCCTTCAGCGCCCCAATGGCACACACGACTGCAAGATACGTCTTCCCTGTGCCTGCAGGTCCAATGCCGAAGATGACATCTTTCTTTAAGATCGTACTGATGTAGTGTTTCTGGGCAATCGTCTTTACTTTAATCGGCTTGCCTTTGAAGTTGGTTGTAATTTCGCCTTTAAACAAGTCCAACAGTTGATCCGCTTGCATGTTGCGTGCCAATTCGAGTGCGTAGAGGATGTCCCGCTCCGACAAACCAATGCCCGCACGAATGAGCTCTAATAAAACCAAATACAGATGTTCTAAGTCCCGCACGTCCTGTTGCGTGCCTTGGATAACAATTTCTGCGTTCCGGGAGAAGAGTTGGGCCTTCGTTTCTCGTTCGATGAGATGCAGGTATATATCTTGAGGTCCGAACAATGCGAGTCCTTCCGCCGCATTGCGAAGAGGAATTTTAACAGAATACAAGCCATTGGAATCGGTCAATAGGGTTCTTCACTCCTTGCAATTCACTTGATCTGAAGTCGATCATGATGGGTTGAGGATCGGTTGTTCGGTGGCGATGTCCATTTCCACTGCAAAAAGAACTTTCATCACCACTTTACCATTGTCCATGTGCTCTTGCAAAATTTTCTCATGACGAATGTTGGCCATCTTCCCCACTTTGGACAACAAATCCGCTCTTGCATTCACCATGCCTAGGGTCTTTGCTTCCTTAGGATCTAGCTTGGTTTTTTCCAGTTGCGACTCTTGCTCGACCTCCGTCATCCAGCCGATCGGCAGTTTCCAAGTTCTCCATTGGAATTGGTCACGAATGACGTCCGTCTTCGCATGGTCAAAAGCTTGTTGGTTATAACCCGTCAGTTGTACCGCACGATTGCCGATGATGAGATATCGTTTGAGCTGTTTCTGCCCAGTGAAACGCTGTGTTGTGTGCATGAGCGGTGAACGTATCCAATATTCATACCATACCATGCCACGCACTTCCCCATCCGCGACAACAATTTGGCGTTGCTCGCCTTCACCCAGAAATCCAGAGATCAGGACATCGCCTTTCTTCACCCTTTTGTGTATATTCACAACCGGGTTGCCGCGAGTGGCCAGAATGCTCGTGATGACGCCGTCCGCCGCCGCTACCAGATGCCGCGGGTTTTGTAATTCGGCGCGTTTAGGGACCGTGGATTCGACGACGCGAATCGTTACGGCTGTGCCCTGGATTTGTACACCCACCCATGCGACATGAGGGAGACTGCGTGTTAAGCGAGCTGATAGTTCATTCGGTTGTGGCAACCGGAATTTCCACTGACGAGGGACGAGCCCTTGTGCGGCCGCAGCTTGCAACACCGTTTCGTCAGAAAGTTGCTCATTCCCTACAACATCAACCGACCAAATCACAGAAGACAAAAGGAATAATATAAGCACGAAGGACAGCGCACCGAAAGCGAACCACTTCCGTCTGCCAAACCGGTGGCACACGAACGGCAAACCGTTCTTCTGCATGATTCGGGATCGGCAATGGCTTTCCTTCAACACCGGCCGTAACCGCGAGAAATCTGCAACGAGGATCGTCAACTCACACTGTTCATCGCTAATTCTGCGTATATCCCAAGCAGGGATCTGCTCTTGCAAGAGCCGATTTAAGCACAATTCCAAATTCGACCCTTGGATTCTCACGCGCACTGAGCCCTGAACATAGGTCACAAGCTGTGATCTCATGCTGAAGCTCCCCCTTGTGTTACAAATATTTCACTTCACGGATTTGACCTTCTACGAACACGACTTCTTTCTGTATCGAACGAATCGTCAGCTGTTGGCCACGGATTTCCATACACCCATGCGCCCAAGCCACCTTGATGCAATCATGGTCAAAATGAACAATGCCGCGGTGATTTTCAATGTAGATTTGAATGGTGCCGATCATGGTGATGCGAGGGTAATCCATAACGACATCTTGAGGAAGCTGAAGCATGTCCGTCGTCCATTGCGCAAGTTTACTTGTCCAACGCCGCATTGCCATTCTGACTCCTTCCACATCTTCTTCTCTCAAAATATGCGATGGATTCAAAAATATGAACCAAGGGCACATGTGTCGCGCGCGACCGTGACTCCGCACGACTCCCCGCATGTTCAGAAACTGACGATACTGACGATACGCTTCGACGGTGTCGCTCAGGCGTGATCGAGCGCGGTCATACAACGAGGCGACCTCCACCGCACCCAGGTTCAGCCGACCTCATCCGTTCATAGGGATGTGTAAACAGTTTTTTTGAAAAAAAAAGAGAGTGGAAGATGTCTCTCCCCCTCAAAACTTCTAGATTCTTATATGTTTAAAAAGCATCCCAAGAACGTACTGTTTGAAGTCCCAGCCGTCCACGCTGCCTCTAAGATCATTCGCAATACCCCAAATGGTGCGATGCAGTTCCGTGCGTTCTTGTTCTTTTCTATGATCAGCCATTGTTCTGCTTCCCCTCTTGATCTATACTTGAATGTCGCATGTCAAAGTTTTTTTTCTGCAAATATATTCCATTTTATCGTTATATCGAGAATTTAACAATGATAATAGAAATATAGAATAACGAAAGACCACACCGCAGGTGTTACCCTTAAGTGTGGTCTTATCGCATGGGATACCATTATTTCTTGGTCGTATGCGGCTTGCGCGATCGCGGAGGGCCGAACACTTCCGCCCAGATCATGCCTTGCACAGGGTTATTGAAACGGGCATTCCGCGTTGGGAACGGTGGTGTGGCTTGTTGTGTCTTGGGTTCGGCTGAGACGGCCGCCAGATCCGTCAGCGCAGGCCTCACGACGGGTTCAGGTGGAACCCGTACAGATTCGACATCGCTTGGCGGCACGGATCGAGACGGTGTTCCCCTCGAAGCAGTGATGGTGCGTCCAGGCTCACCGCCGAAGGGAGGCATAGCGCCCCTGCCTTGCTGGGGTGTTGTGTTGCCGCGGCGACGCTGCAACAAGAAACTGATCAAACCAAAAATAAAGATCAAGACAACAATGTTGTTAAACAGAAACTCAATGATGGCCATGTCAGGTCACCTTCCTATGTGTCACGCCCATCTGGATTATTTAATTTCCCGAATGCATCCCTCATCTGGGTGTCTGCGTCAATATTCTTCAAATTCATATAATCCATGACACCCATTTTGCCACCGCGCAACGCTTCCGCCAACGCTTGCGGCACTTGCGATTCGGCTTCGACAACTTTCGCCCGCATCTCTTCTACTCTCGCCTTCATCTCTTGCTCGGTTGCTACAGCCATGGCGCGACGCTCTTCTGCCTTCGCTTGCGCAATGCGCTTATCCGCTTCTGCTTGCTCTGTCTGCAAGTTGGCGCCAATGTTCTTCCCTACATCCACATCGGCAATGTCGATCGATAAAATCTCGAATGCCGTACCTGCATCAAGTCCCTTATCTAACACCGTGCGGGAGATGGAGTCTGGATTTTCCAGGACATGCTTATGTGTTGCAGAAGAACCTACGGTGGTGACAATGCCTTCCCCGACACGCGCCATAATCGTTTCTTCGCCGGCGCCCCCGACCAGTCTGTCGATGTTGGCACGGACCGTAACACGCGCTTTCACTCGCACTTCAATGCCATCCTTCGCAACTGCGGAAACCCATGGGGTCTCGATCACTTTGGGATTGACACTCATCTGAACCGCTAGAAGGACATCCCGTCCTGCCAAATCAATCGCCGCTGCTCGCTCGAAAAGAAGCGAGATGTTCGCTCGTTCCGCTGCAATGAGTGCGTTGACGACACGGTCAACGTTCCCGCCCGCCAGGAAGTGGCTTTCAAGTTGATTGATCGTCAACCCTAAACCGGCTTTCGTCGCTTTGATCATCGGATTCACAATCCGGCTAGGGATGACTCGTCGTAACCGCATCGCTACGAGTGTAATGATACTTACGCGCACACCCGATGCAAGAGCTGAAATCCATAACATAATCGGGAAAAAACTAAGAAAAACCACGGCGGCTATAATGACAACCGCGACTAACAATAAGGCTGTAATGTCCATGAATGCATTCTCCTCTTATTTTAATTTGCTTCACCCTCAGAAGGGGGCGGCGCTTGTTTAACCACGACACGAATTCCTTCAATTGCAATGACTTCTACTTGCGTGCCTGCCACAATAAATTCCCCGTTGGTGACAACATCGACTCTCTTGTCCTCAAGCAAGATCACACCGGCTGGACGCAATGGGGTTAGGGCGACGCCGGCTTTGCCGATCATCTCCCGCTTCTCATCGTGGGAGTTATAACCCGATTGGGTATTGAGTGTATCTTTCAAGATAAAACGATTCCAGACGCCTCGATGCTTGAAATAACGAACGAAGATGGCAACCACCACAGCGGCAACCAAAACCGCGATACCTAACAATGTCATCGCATTGCCTCGGTCATAGGCAGCTAGGACGACACCGCTGATCAAGGATAGGATGCCCACAATACCCAGAATCCCAAAGCTGGGCACGAAAATTTCGAGCAAGAGTAGAACGACACCGGCAATAAACAATACAATATGTTCAATGCCTGCAAACCCAGCTACATAGTTGCCCAGAAAATACAAGCCGAACGATACGATCCCGACAACCCCTGGGATTCCAAAACCAGGCACGAGCAATTCAATCAATATACCCGCAATGCCCAGAATGAACAGAATGGTTGTCGTCGTTGGATGTGTCAACACACGAGCCAACCGTTCGGCAAGGGTCGGTTCAATCGTCTCGATTCGATTGCTGTCCATTCCTTGCAACCAGGTATCGAATGATGCCGTCTCTTGCTTTGCATATCCGACAAGTACAGCTTCCTTGGACGTTAACGATAAGATCTCGC
This sequence comes from Paenibacillus sp., assembly GCA_044353165.1. GTDB lineage: Bacteria > Bacillota > Bacilli > Paenibacillales > YIM-B00363 > JBILCM01. The sequence goes on along the minus strand of JBILCM010000004.1, from coordinate 48,560 downwards.
CCGGTTTCTTCGTTCGCTCAATCTCAGGCATCTCCACCTGGAATTTTTCATCGACCATCCCTTGCGCAATATCCGGATTCCGTCCCTTCGCTTCCGCTGCGCTGCGCATCTCGGATACCCACATCGAGATGACCTTGGAATCGGTCACGCGTTCACCGGAGCCGGTGACGACTGCAGCAGCACCGATCGTGCTTCCTTGTTGCATCACAATCTCATCGGCGTTCAAGGCAATGTAACTGCCTGCCGAAATCGCTTTCCCTTCAATATAGACAACCGTAGGGATTGGACTGGACCGGATCAACTCACCGATTGCGATCGCAGCATCCACCCTGCCCCCGAATGTGTCCAATCGAAGGACGATCTTGTCAGCACCCATCGCATCTGCTTCGGCGAATGCGCGCTCCAAGAACGCTTGCAGTCCCGTCTCGATCGTCTGCTTTACTTCAATGATGACGATCGTTCCCGTCACGGTGCGATTTCCTGTTGTAGCGGCAGGTGATTCGCTGGCTAACGCAGCGGCACCCCCACCCAGAACAGTCATCATGAGTGTCATTATGCATATCCCATAGACAAATCTTCTTAGCGCTTTCAAGATTGTTCCCCTCCTCCGCGCCCTGCTTGCTTTCTAATACGTATCGCATCACATCGTTGTTTCATTGGGTTGTAAAGAAATAAAAACGCCTCCTGCAATATATGAGGAGACGTTGTGCGGTTAACGGTTAGGATAACAAGCGTTGCACCACTTCATTGATTTTCTTGCCGTCGGCACGGCCTTTCACTTGGGGCATGACTGCGCTCATGACTTTCCCCATATCCGCTCTAGACGACGCCCCAACTTGGACGATGGTCTGCTGTACGATCTGTTGAAGTTCATCTTCTGTTAATGCTTGAGGCATATATTTCTGAATCACTTCAATCTCCGCGTGCGCTTGGTCGACGAGGTCTTGACGACCGGCTTTCTGAAATTCACTGGATGCGTCTTTACGCTGTTTGATTTCGCGACTAAGAATGTCGAGCACTTCATCGTCGCTAATCGTTCTGCGCTGATCAATCTCTACATTCTTGACCGCTGAGCGAAGCATTCTGACAACCGAGAGGGCAAATTTATCACCGCTCTTCATGAATTGCTTCATGTCTTCGTTCAATTGTTCGCTCAAGCTCATGTATGGATTTCCTCCTAGAATTTCCGCTTGCGGGCAGCTTCAGATTTCTTCTTCCGTTTCACACTTGGCTTCTCGTAATGTCTGCGTTTCTTCACTTCAGCCAAGACGCCGTCTTTGGAGATGGATTTCTTGAATCGGCGAAGAGCAGCATCGATTGTCTCATTCTTACGAACTTTGGTTTCAGACACGTGTTTTCCCTCCCTCCGACCATGCACTCCAAGGAACACATGTGTATCAAACTATATTATATGTGAAGTAGAAAGGAGGTGTCAACTTTAGGTATTATTATGATATCGTCTTACATTCAAGCCAAGATTGGGCCCAGTTTTTCTCCGCCGAGCAGGTGATAGTGAATGTGGTACACGACTTGCCCGCCTTCAGCGCCACAGTTGTTGATCAGGCGATAACCGCGCGCTCTTATACCGAATTGATCAGCAATATGTTGCGCAGCCAGATGAATCTCCCCAATCAGATGGGCATCCGCTGGCGTAAGATCGTTCATGGTAGAAATATGCTTCTTCGGGATGACGAGAATATGGACAGGCGCAGCGGGTTGAATATCATGGAATGCGACAATGGTGTCTGTCTCGTATACCTTCTTGGAAGGAATGGTTCCTTCGATAATTTTGCAGAAAATGCAGTCCATGCAGACAGCCTCCAGTCGATCGATTTTTCCATATTTTATATCACAATGAGAGAGCTCGTCCAATCGTAACGTTCGTGGTGATCCCGCGACAACGGAACGACCACGAAAGGAAGAACTTAATAGGGCAGGAGCGAGAGTGCCGTCAGCGCTGCCAGCGGTAACACGAGTCGTCGGTAATAACCCAACCCTGAACCCGGGGTGAAGTAACCGGGATAACCGAAACCAGGATAACCAATGCCGGGGTAACCGAAGCCGGGATAACCAATGCCAGGGTACCCAACTCCAGGATAACCGTAGCCAGGATAGCCCAGACCACCTAACCAGACGCGTTGCATTGCTTGTTCCTGATGATGCATATGCATCCCCGCATCATGACTCTCAGCAGGCATAATCAGGTAGACGTTCATTTCATCGACATGTTCAATCATCCCGATGAACTGGTTGCCATCATGCGTGTGAATCAAAACTTGTTTGTGTTGATGTTGTTTGCAAAGCTCGAACATATTCATTTTGTCCAAGGAAATCGCACCTCCTGTTTAGTGAACATCATATTCACACAACGCAGTGGTGGGCACTTGTACATTGAAAAATGTTTGCCGATCTAGAGTTTCACCGTGAATGGACCTGCAAAAAAGTATAAATAGCGGGCCACCACGGGACGATGCAGTGATTGTTCCACAGCTCTCGCGTATACATCCAACTGCTGCCGGTACCGCTCGGTGACTTCATCCAAACCATTCGTCTGAATGAAATCGGTTTTGTAATCCACGATGATCCATCCCTCAGGAGTCTCGAACAAACAATCAATCACCCCTTGCACCAAGACACGTTCGTTGGCGGTTTGTGCATCAAGCTCCACCCCGTTGCGCCTAGGTCCATAGACGATAGATGCCGGGAGTCCAACACTGAATGGGAGTTCGCGATATACACTTGACGCTCTTAGCATGCATTGGCCCGGTTCACTCTCCAGAAATTGACGAACGGCAGACGGATCAATCACGTTCCGCTGATCACGGGTGATGATTTCACGAGAGACGAGATCATCCAAAAATTCGGCAACAGCCTGCGTGTTCAATCCTTGTTGCAAGGGCAGATGTTGCATAACAGCATGATATGCCGTGCCCCGTTCTGCAGGCGTTAAACCTTGTGACGCCATGAAACTTGGACGTCTCAAGGGAAGTTGCGTTGCCTTTAACAATTGGCCTGGTTGTTGTTCGGATGTCGCTTGACCCCAAAAATCAATGTCCGACTCTTCTTCTGTTAACCTGCGTTTCCATTCCGTGACGGACGTCTTTGCGTACAATACGGACGCAGCGGCGCGAGGATCGGACCATCCCAATGTTTTGGCAATCTCGATCGTACTTGATGTCCATTCTTCTGCGATCGGCACTCCGGCTTCGATGTGATGTAAGAAATCTTGCTGATGCTGCGCAGGTGTTGCGCGTGATAGTTGTAACATGCCAGGTGTAAGAAGCTCAATGTTCCATCGAGATTGAATGCTTCGCAACTCATCCATGGAACGTGCCATAGAACCAAGTCCCAGGCGATGGCGCAGTGCATCCGAAGCCGGATGGCGGAGCAAGGCAGGTCCGATCCAATCCAGGAACGAATTCGATTGCACAACGGCGTATGCCGAAATACGCGGACCCGCTTCCGAAGCTGTCAGTGTCCACGATTCCATCGTTCTCACCAACGACCTCAGACTGCCAAGAAGAATTAATTTCTCGCGCGCACGCGTCATAGCGACATACAGAATGCGCATTTCTTCTGCCATCGCCTCTGCACGCAGTCGCTTGCGGATGGATAGCATCGGAAGGGTTGGGTATGCAATACCTTGCGCGGTATCCACAACCTTCGGGCCAAAACCAAGTTCTTTGTGAATGAGGAAAATGTTCTTCTCATCGTTGCGATTGAAGTTTTTTCCAAGTCCTGCGATAAACACGACAGGAAATTCTAAGCCTTTGCTTTTGTGGATCGTCATGATCCGTACGACATTCTCCTGCTCCCCCAGTGCACGGGCTGGGGCGAGATCGGCACCGGAGCTTCGCAATCGCTCAATAAACCGCAAAAATCGGAACAAACCCCGAAGACTTGTCGCTTCATACTGTCTCGCCCGGTCATACAACGCCCGCAAATTCGCTTGTCGCTGCTCGCCTCCGGGAAGTCCGCCCACAAAATCCAAGTACCCTGTCTCCCGATAGAGCAGCATAATCAGATCCGCAAGTGTGTTCTGTCGCGCATAGGTTCGCCAAGATTCCAATGCGACGAGGAATGTTGTTATTTTCTGCCGCAAGTTATCCGTGTGTTCACTGTTATGACTCGCCTGAACAGCGATTGCACCCAATGCTTCATAGAACGAAACTTGTGAGCTTCCCGCAATCCGGATTTTCCCGAGTTCCTCGCTAGAAAAACCAAAGAGCGGTGAACGCAACACGGCTGCCAGCGGAATGTCCTGCAACGGGTTATCAATCGTCTGCAACAATGAGATCATGGTAACAACTTCCAGCGCATCGAAGTACCCGCCGCCCAGATCCGCATGCACAGGGATGCCCAATTGCTTGAACTGTTCAACAAAAATAGGTGCCCAACCGTTCACTGCGCGAAGTAAAATCACGATATCGCGATATCGAATCGGTCGCGCGCCGCCGAGCGCCTTATCCTGAACGTTCATCGCTTGTTGTTGTACAGAACCGAACAGCTCCTTAATTTTCATGCCAATGGCTCGAGCTTCGAGCTCAGCGACAGCAAGTTCTTCTTCGGATTCAACATCGCCCTCTTGTACCGAACCTTCTTGTACCGACTTGTCTTCATCTTCATCGTCGCTGTCTGTTTGTGATATACCCACTGAAGCAGGATCAATCAAGAGAAGTTCTGTCGCCATTGCATCCTCTTGCGTCGCATTCGGGTACCCGGCGCCATAGACGAGCTCTGCTTGCTCATCATATTCCAGCTCCGCTGCCGCTTCGTGCATCGTTTGGTAAAAAATATAATTGACAGCATCCACCACTTCTTGACGCGAACGGAAATTACGTGCCAAATCAATGCGAATCCCGCTAGGGGAGTTCTCATTCACGGAGATTGGGGTATACGTCTTGTATTTGTGCAAGAACAGACGCGGTTGGGCCAGACGAAACCGATAGATGCTTTGTTTTACATCCCCCACCATAAATCGGTTGCCCTTGCGAATGTCATGAGGTGTTTCCCCTCTGGAGACGAGCCGAAGAATGGTTTCCTGCACTTCATTCGTATCTTGGTATTCATCCACATACACTTCTTGATAATGGTCCTGGTACCCGATGGCCGCATCCGATGGAACGAGATGCTCAGGCGTTGACGCAGGATCAAGCAGGATGTGAAGACATGCATGTTCAAGGTCGCTGAAATCAACCAGTGCTTTACTTTTCTTAAGCGATGCGTAACGGTGAGCAAACTCATCTACTAAGCGGACGAGTTCCTCCATCAGCGGGGCTAAAGCATGACACTCTTGCGCGTATTGTTCCAACGTGCGGGTGAGCAACTTTTCCTTCAAATCTTCTTTATACTGAACAGCCGCTTTCTTGCGCAGAGATTTCACCCGCTCCATCAATTGCTCATCGGGCCCCTTCTTCTGCGGCTTCAATTTATTAAACGCCATTGCGTCTACTTGTTGTTGCACAGCGTCATATAGCGATCGCCAACCGCCCTCACTGAGCGCGCGTTGCAACATTGTCATGCCTTGTATATCATCCGACAAGTTTTGGATATATGCATTGGGGCCTGCGGGATGCGTGGCGAGTTCAAGGCCCAGCCGCAGCGATGCGATGATGCCTTCCAATTCCAACTTCGCATGCGCTTCGATACTGACCAACCAAGGGTGGTCTGATGGAATGCTCTGGGCCCCATTCAATTGGAACATAGCGGCGGAAGATGATAACCAATGTTCCGGGAACGGGTGACTGCGTGAGAAATCATACAAATGATGCATGATTTGGATCAGTCCCTCATCCGTATGCTCACCGCCATAGGCGTCGGCAAGTTTCCAGAACGGGCTATCCTCCTGCTCATCCATGTAGCGTTGCTCGAACACCGCCTCGATCGCTTCTTGACGCAGCAGCTGCGCCTCTGTCTCGTTCGCTATCCGAAAAGATGGATCGAGATTTGTGCGTTGCACATAACGGCGCACCACTTGCAGACAGAAGGAATGCAACGTGGTAATCGATGCTTGACTTAAGAGAGCGAGTTGCGTGCGAAGATGTTTCGACCGCGGATGCGAACGGAGCGCTTTGTCCAATGCTTCGCGCAACCGGTGGCGCATCTCAGCAGCCGCTGCGTCGGTGAATGTGGCGACGAGCAATCGATCGATGTCCATGGCATTCTTCTCATCGGCCACTGTACGAATAATTCGCTCTACCAGCACGGCTGTTTTCCCTGAACCCGCGGCGGCAGCGACCAATAGATGGTGACCGCGCGTAGTCATCGCTTGCCACTGCTCATCGGTCCATGAACTGCCCGCAGGTTTCGTCACTGGATCACTCATCGCTCTCCCTCATTTCTGATCCGTTCCCAGATTTCTTCATTCTTAAGCGACGGCAAGTTGCGATAATCATACCCTTCAATGTCAGGATCAAATCCACAGACCGGCTTGTGCGGACAGAACGTGCAAGCCTTCTCCGTCTTGTCGCGATAGGGTGATGCTTCAATCGTCCCTGCACGAATGGCCGTACCCAACTCCGCCACCTTGTGTTGGACAAATTGGAACAATGACTCCCACTGGGCGCCATCGGTGATGGCAGCTTTTTTTCGAAGTGAACCGTCTTTTTTCCAAGCCAACGGAAACACGGGCGACGAGCCACTCTCCAAAGCTGTATCCATCAGTCGGGCCACTTCGTCGTTCCCTAACCACATGCCTTTTAACTGATAATTTTTGAAAATGATTTCTCGCCATGCACTCTCTTGCTCCGCGTTATGCGCGGACAACATGGGACGGTGCACATGAAAGTAGAACGCACCGGAAGGGGTTGCTTCATGGCCGAGCCATGCGGTTGCGTGGGCAGATGCCACGTGTGCATAGGCTAGAAGCTGTAACGATAGTCCGTAATACACTTTGCCAACCGATAACGACAAATTCCCGGATTTATAGTCAATCACTTGGATGTAGGCATTGTTCTCCCCCTTCGCGAGGTCAATGCGGTCAATCCGCCCTGTAAGTTCCATGGACGTACCGTCATGCAAAGGGATGATCCAAGCGGGCAGTTCACCCTGTGAGCTGAACGCAAGTTCGGCTGCAACTTGGTGGAATTGGCTGCGTCTAGCCTGTCTACTCAGCACATCTGCCGACTGACGGATGACTTGTTTGAGCTTCGATGTAATGTATCGGTGACGATGAGAGCTGAACAAAATCGCGGATCCCAGACGCGGTGTTAATTGATCTACCGTATCCACGACCAGCTGCAGGCCTTGCATACCCTCAAGATCCGCCCACGTCTTCCCATCAGCGGCTAACGCTTTGGCCAGTAAACTCAGTGCAGCATGATACAATTGACCGATATCCGGCGATTTCAACTGATATCGCTTCCGTTCCTTCAATTTCAACCCATAGGTTGCATAATGTGCGAACGGACAAGCCGCGAATCGTTCCAATCTGGAGACGCTCGAGCGGATGGGTTGTCCGAATAGCGCAAGCGACGTCTCTTCAGACAACGATTGTGCGGCATTGCGATAAAAGAGGGAAGGCAACATCGCCTGCAATCGACCTTGCCAATACGGTCGGCTACACAACCAATTGTATGCCGCCCACCATACTCCGGAGATGGACTCCCCTCGCTGCCATCTTCTTAGCTGCGGCAGCAGTGCAGAGAGCGTATGACTCGGTCTGACAAGACGCTCGATCATTAGCGCTTCACTTGCTCCGCTGGGCATATCGCTTGTGATGTATGTAATGGGTGTGCCTGGAACCATCTGCTTGATCGTGTTGAACCACTCGGAGGGGAGCTTCGGCTTTCCTTCCAAGTCTGCCATGGCAAAGCTAAGCCACAAGCCGTCCGAAGGTAAAAACAACGCGTTATAGAGCATGTAACGTTCATCTAATAATCGCCTGCGATTGTCCGGCGCTAACTCCAAGCCCATCTGTTGCAAGCGAAGACGTTCGACCTCATTGATGATGCCTTGCTCCTTCGGGGCCATCGGAATGATGCCATCGTTCACGCCGAGTAAGAATAACCGTTTCACCCCGAACGAACGCGTGCGATCGAGACTCCCTACCAACACTTGATCCAATGCGGGCGGTACCAATCCCATGCGAATACCGTCCAACCCTACCGTCAACATGCCGGTGAACAACTCCGTATCTGCAGGTTCACGTCCGACAAGCTCGACCAATTGATCGAGCACGTCCATGATGCGAACCCACAGTTGTTGGTGTTCACGCGCCTTCTCCACATGACCCGACTCTTGGGCATCCGTAGCCCATCGCTCCAAGGTGTGAGCGGCACCCGTTTCTTCCAGCAACTGCACGAGCGCTTCGGCTTGTTCCCGGATCGTTGTCGATAGACGCAATCGTTGTTCGAAGCGCTGCATCGGCGTAACCACCATCATGCGCCACTCGTTGAGCGCATCTTCTTCTGAACGATGCCGTTGCGAAGGGGTAGGATGATGTTCTTCTTCTTCCAAAGAGCGGCTCGCAGCCCATCGCCAGCGTTGTCCATCGGTCCATCGGGAACCTTGAATGCCGTATTCAAGCGCATAATTCTCAAGCTTGTCCATGGCAAACCGCTGTTCCGCTGTAGTCGGGAATATGCCTTCGGGGAACAGCAAGTCCGTCTTGATCAGGCGAAATAAAGCGTCATACGTCCAACGGGACGTAATCACTTCTAACGCCGAGCGCACAAATTCACTTAAGGGATGATGTGTCGTTGATCGCTTCTGATCTAAGAAGCAAGGAATGCCGTAGTCAGCAAACACAGCCTCAATCAAATCCCCATAATTTTCCCAGTCGCGCACAAACACGGCAATATCGCGCCAACGCGCCTTGCCATCGGATAGAAGTCGGATGATTTCTCTCGCAACCGCTTCGGTCTCTGCACGTGTGTGGCTTGCAGCGACGAGGGTGAGTTGGTCATCGTTGTCGTTGTGGGTGGATTGGTTCGGGTTCGGATTCGGGTTCAGGTTCGCATCCGATCCACCAACCAGATCACTTTCCCGTTGCACGAACATCTGCTCCAAGGCAGAAAGCACAGGAGATCGCGATAATCGGTGATGGGCAGCTTCGGAAATGATGTCGACTGCAGCGGTTATCCCCCCTGCGTTCGCCAGTCGCTGTAAGCGATCGAACGTTCTTGCTGTCGGGTGGAACAACTCCAACTCGTCAAGCGGTTGCGTATCGGAGATCGCCTGCGGCAACGTTAAAGAGACATGGACTTGCTTCGTCCACTGGAACAGTTGCCCAAGCACAGCTTCTTCGGATGGGGTAAAGCCGTGAAAACCGTCCACCCAAATTTCGGCATCGCGAATCCACGCCGAATGCGGGATATGCTTGCCGAGTAAAGTAACGTAGTCTTCTGAATCCACATGGGTGACCGATAACGCTTGGGTTGTTTCTTCGAACAAAAGTGACAAATCAGCCAGCTTGTCCCGCAGCACAGGGGACAGCTCGCTCTGTTCCGAGATCGTCCGCAGTGTTCGGGCATCTACTTGATAGCGCTTGCATTCTGCGAACCAATCCTGTACCCCATCAATCCAACCGCCGCTCTCGGTGACGCGGCGAAGCGATTTCAAGGATGCGGCATGCTTGCGGGCGAATTTGTATAATAACATTTTCTTGCCTGTATCATCGATGTGAATGCGGGTTGCACCCCCCACCTCTTGCATGAGGCGGAAGGCGAGACGGCGAAAGCTTAAACTTTGCGCACGCACCGTCCCCCCGTATGTGATCGCCAGCAGACGATCCGCTTCTTGTGTCATCTGCTCCGGCACGAGCAGAATGAGGGGCGGACCCACCGGTGATGTGGCCAGACGTTCCCCCATGTCTTGAATGAACCGTCGGCTTTTGCCTGTTCCGACTCGCCCCAATACGAAACGCACACCCACCGGGATCGCCTCCTTCAGCTTAAGAACGCAAGCTGCGCACCTCGAAGATCGCAAATTTCAAATAATCATTCTCATCATTGCCTAACAAGCGAGGATGGTCCTTGCCCGCGCCGCGAAACTCCAGCAAGCGTAACAGCTTCCCTGCATCAGCTGCCGCCGCTTCAATCGTCTGTAAGAACAGCTGTGCGTCCACGTGCGATGAGCAGCTGGCAGTAACGAGAAAGCCGCCTTCATTCACAAGCTTCATGCCGTGTAAGTTAATGTCTTTATATCCGCGGCAAGCGCCTTCGACCGCGGATTTCGTCTTAGCGAACGCGGGCGGGTCTAGAATGACAACATCCCACGTGCGTCCAGCCCGAGAAAGCGGTGTTGAAGTATCCACCTTCGCACCGCCGAGTCCAGCTCGTGATGCTCGTTCTTCTAACCCGCGCACCTGCTCACGCAAATAGTCGAACGCATCCGCGACGACAAATTCCACCCGATCCAAAAAACCGTTGCGCGCCACATTGCGGCGTGCGAATGCGATAGCATGCTCCGAAACATCGAGGCAAGTCACTTTCTTCGCGCCATATTGACAAGCATGAAGTGTGAAGCTGCCCGTGTGGGCAAAACACTCCAGCACCGTAGCCCCGTCCCAGTAAGGGAATGTCACTTCCTTCCCATTCGCATTGCATGGCACAGACCGCACCGTGCCTGCTTCATCTGTAACCTCGCGCATCGCAATTCCGCTCTTCCAACCCCAACCGGTCATATACGGCGCTAGACTTGCTCGATTTTCCCGCTGATCAAAGAAATATCCTGTTTTCTGACCTGTCGCGATATCGACCTCGATCTCCAGTCCATTCTCGCGAATAACAACTTCCGTCACGTCAGCGCCATATAACAGGCCCGACCTCGCTTCCAACTCTTCCGCTTTGCGCACGGCGATGTCGCTTCGCTCATAGATGGAACGCGGCTGGAACATCTCGACCAAGGCGTCCACAATCGTCTGTCGAACGCGATCCATACCCAGCGTTGCAATCTGCAACACGAACACATCGCCATAACGGTCAATCGTTAACCCTGGCAAAAAATCGGCTTCGCCATAGACGAGTCGCCCATATTCCGGTGCTTCCACCAATCGCTGGCGAAGTTCCCAAGACCACTGGAGTCGCGATAAGAAGAACGCCTTGTCCATCTGTTCTACCGGTTCATACGCAATGATCCTGCCCATCAATCGGCTCTTCGGCTGAATGTAAGCAGAGGCAAGGAATTGACCGCGCGTATCGACGACTTCCACGACATCACCCGGCTCATACTCACCTTCTATCCGCTCCACGTCTTGTTTGTAGATGCGTCTTGGCACACCTGCGGACAGCCATTTTTTTCGTTTATGCTTTAGAATGATTCTCGCCAACCGTCACACCTCTTTCTTTAATACGTCTCTTCGCCACTCGCTTCGGAAGCGCCTTGCACGATGGCCACGCCTGCGCTTGTACCCAATCGACTCGCACCCGCTGCAATCATGCGCATGGCCGTATCATAATCGCGGATACCGCCCGATGCTTTCACACCCACTGCTGCCGAAACAACAGATCGCATCAGCGCAACATGTTGTTCTGTCGCGCCGCCGGGTCCGAAACCCGTGGACGTCTTGACATAATGCGCCCCTGCTTCTTCTGCACACAAACAACCGCTATGAATTTGATCGTGACTCAAAAAACCTGTTTCTAGAATCACTTTGACGATCGCTTGACCTTCGACTGCCTTAACGACTTCACGAATATCGGCACGAACGTTGTTCAAGTTCCCAGCCATCAACACGCCAACGGAAAGTACCATATCAATCTCCGTGGCGCCCTGTTTGGCAGCCCATTGCGCTTCGAATACTTTCGCGGCAGATGCTGATGCGCCTAGGGGAAAGCCCACAACGGCGGCTGTTCTTACAGCTGTACCGCGCAACAGATCCGCACACTTCGATACCCATATACCGTTCACACACACACTATAAAAACCGAATTCCATCGCTTGTTCGCACAATTGTTGAATGTCTTGGTCCCTTGCGGTTGGTTTTAATAACGTGTGGTCAATATATTGTGCGATCGGTTTCGTCAACACACTCATGCATCGTCCTCCTGCTTGAAGAGCGTCACACCCAACCGCTCTAACGCACTGCGAACGATCACCGTGTTGTTCGAGTAACCCATGTCGAGTTGTTGCTGCCAAGCTTCCTCAGGAGTATACCACGCCACACCATCGATTTCTTCGCGTTGCGCCGTGAGCTTCCCATGTGTAGCCTCTACCAAATAATAATGCACTTCTTTATCAACGGCACCATGTTGAGGATGAATATATTCATATTGAATCAAGGCGAGCGGTTCCCGGATGACACCGTAGATACCGGTTTCTTCAACAATTTCACGAAGCGCGGTCTGTTCGATCGTCTCGCCGGGTTCCATCTTCCCTTTCGGCAACGAACATCGGCCATACCGGTCTTGAATCAATTGAATCTGTAGATCGCCGTTCGCCTGTCTGCGAAAGACGACTCCCCCTGCTGATATTTCTTGCACGATCGATCACCTCAAGTTGGATTATAGAAAAAAAGAGGAGCCCGCGTCACGCTAGCTCGCAGTTCCTCCTATGCATGCATGATTTCAAGTGACGCCGCAGCCTGAACAACACCTCTGCCAACGTCGAAAATTCGCTCGCCCTTGCACTCATTCACGCCCGCTTCCGTCATTCGCACATCCACCAATTGGCCGATCAACGATGCATCCCCGGGCACGATCACTTGCAAATAATTATCTGTGTATCCAGATATGAATCCTTGGCCTTCCATGCCTTTGGCCTCGCGTTCAGGAATCATCTGGAGGACATGCCCGACGTGACGCTGCGCATAAGCAAGCTGCATGTCTTCGGACAAAGCAATCAAGCGGTGCACGCGCTCGCTCTTCAACTCTTCATCGACTTGATCGTCCATGCGAGCAGCGGGTGTCCCCGTGCGCTTCGAATACGGGAATACATGCATCTCCGAGAAACCGATCTGCTGCATGAAACGGTAACCTTCCTCGAACATGGCATCGGTTTCCCCTGGGAAGCCCACAATGACATCGGTGGTGATCGCCACCTCTGGCCAACGTTCGCGGATACGGGCAATCTTATGCGCAAATTGCGCTGTCGTGTACTTGCGTCGCATCCGCTTCAACACGTCATCGGAACCGGCTTGCAGCGGGATGTGCAGATGACGGCAAAATTGCGCGGAACTCATCAACACATCAATGACCTCATCCGTGATCTGACTCGCTTCGATAGACGAAATGCGCAGACGTTCCAGTCCTTGCACTTGATTGGCTAACTCTCTCAACAAACGAGAAAAGTTATAACCTTCCAAATCTTCGCCGTACCCCGCGGTATGAATTCCGGTGAGCACGATCTCCTTATAACCAGCCCGCGTGAGCGCTTGCGCTTGTGCAATCACTTGTGCCGGTTCGCGGGAGCGCAGCAATCCTCTGGACCACGGAATAATACAGAAGGTGCAAAAATTGTTGCAACCTTCTTGTATCTTCAAGAATGCGCGCGTACGATCGGCAAATTCAGGAACATCGAGTTCCTCGAATTGTCTCGTCTTCATGATGTTGCGCACCGCATTGAGCGGTTGCCGCTGGGCTTGCACTTGGTTCACAAGATCCACCATCTCGTGACGCCCCTGCGTGCCAATCACCAGGTCAACGCCGGGGATCGCGAGAATCTCGGCAGGTGACGTCTGCGCATAGCAGCCGGTCACCGCAATGACAGCGTCTGGATTACGGCGAATGGCTCGGCGTATAATTTGACGACTCTTCTTGTCGCCCGTGTTGGTCACGGTGCATGTGTTAATGACATACACATCGGCTGTCGTTGACTCAAAATCCACTTGTTCGTAACCGGCATGTTTGAACAACTGCCAGATTGCTTCCGTATCATAGAAGTTCACTTTGCAACCGAGTGTATAGAAAGCCACGCTTGACATGGCCGTTCGTCCCCCTTCATCCCAAAACTATAATTCTCCCGTTGCGAACATGAGACTGCTCAGCGCGACCAATCCTGCAGTTTCTGTGCGCAAAATACGTTGCCCCAAGCTGACAGGGATGCAACCCGCGGCCTTCGCCTGCTCAGCTTCCTGCTCAGTAAACCCGCCTTCCGGTCCGATCACGATGAGAATGGGGCCGGTAAACGGCGATTCGCTTGCATCGACGGACGCTTGGGTCAATCTTTCATTGAGCGCTTCGCTGAATGATTGCTCCGCCGCTTTCTCGTAACAAAAAAATGCAACTTGCGCCTCTTGGGCCAGAGCTAGCAACGCCTGCCACGACGCTGTCTCTTGGATCGTCGGCATTCGGCTACGATGTGCTTGCTCAGCGGCTTCCTTCGCAATTTTGCGCCAACGCTCCAAACGCTTGACTTCTTTGTTCTTATCATAATGGACCACGGTGCGTGCAGAGATGAACGGGATGAACGCCGATGCGCCAATCTCTGTCCCCTTCTGAATCACTGTCTCCAACTTGTCACCTTTGGGTAAACTTTGCGCGATCCATACCGCTGTCCGCGGTTCCCCGCGTGGAGGTCTTTCTTCCATAATACGCAACTTCACTTCATCTTTACCTAGCGCTGTCACTTCGGCAAGACACTCGCGATTCACCCCGTCACAGACGATCACTTGCTCACCCGGGGCAACACGCATCACACGGATCAGATGATACGCGTCATCCCCGATAATGCTCGCCTCATGACTGCCCAACGCTTGAGGACTGATGAAATACCGCTGCATGTTGTGTCTCCCTCCAGTTTACATCGACTTCACCCGGAATACCATACGTTCTTAGCCGCCGAACATATTTTGCCACTGAATCGTTGTCCCTGTGATGGACGCCGCCCAACCGAGCAGCTCCGATTGCCATACACCGACCATCCCGAGCACGGGTCCGATCGTGATTCGGTATAACGGTGTTATAAAGACGATCAGCAAGAACAAGTACACGCCCCAAGGCTCGTATTGTCGCATCTTGAACCGCACGCGAGGCGGAACCAGTTCTTCAGTGATTCGATATCCATCCAGCGGAGGCAGCGGAATTAAATTGAACAGAAATAAGAGCAGATTGATATACACAAGATAAAAAAAGAGCAACCCCACCGCTCGGATCAAGCCCACAGACGTGCCATCCAACCAACCGGTGGCAAAAATCACATAAACAGCCAGCGCTGCCAGCACAGCCAAAATCAGATTGCTGATCGGTCCTACAGCGGATACGATCACGCTCATGCGTCGGGGTTGTTTGAATTTCGAACGATCCACCGGCACAGGTCGCGCCCAACCGAAACCTAACAATACAATAAAGAGCATCCCTAATATACTGATGTGCGGAACGGGGTTCAAGGTCACACGACCGAGTTTGTAAGCTGTAGGGTCGCCAAGTTTATAAGCTGCGAACGCATGCGAAAATTCGTGGAAAGTAAAAGCTACTAAAATAGCGGTGATCACGAATGGCAAATGCTGCAATTGAAATGGCAGTGAAAAATCCATAACGTTATTGATGCTCCTTCTTGGCGATGATCGCGACCCATCCATTCTCTTCCTCGCGGGTGACGAGCACAAATCCAGCGTCGCGCAGCGCTTGATTGACATCGTGCTCCTTCGCAACAATAATACCAGAAGCGATGAACACCCCTTCAGGAGCCAATACGTCGTACACATCCTGCACGAACGTGATGATGATTTCTGCGAGGATGTTGGCTACAACGACTTGTACAGGCAATGTGATCGCAGCATCCGCATGTGTGTCGCGCACGACGCTGAGCAAGTCGCTCTGCTGGACGGACACCCGATGCGCTAGGCGATTTAATTTGACATTCTCGATCGCGCTGGTGACCGCAATCGGATCGAGGTCTAATGCCAGCACGCGATGCGCACCCAATTTGGCGGCCGTAACGGCTAGGATCCCCGAACCTGTGCCCACGTCAATCACATGGTCACTTTCTTTGACAACGTGCTCCAAGGCGCGCATGCATAACGCTGTTGTGGCATGGGTGCCGGTGCCGAAGGCCATGCCCGGATCAATCTCGATGATCAACTCGCCTGGATTCGATTCGTACGTTTCCCATGTTGGTTTTATAACAAGGCGTTCACTGATTTTCACAGGTTTGAAATATTGCTTCCACCCATCCGCCCATTGTTCCTCTGGAATCGAGGCAATCTCAATTTCGGCGCGGCCAGGGTCAATCCCGAAGGTCGAGAAGTTCTCCAAAAACCCACGTAATGCTACTGTGAGCAGCTGCATATTGGTCTCTTGCGCGAAGTAGGCTTTCATGACGGCATCCCCTTCGGCAATATCATTGAGCGGTTCATCGTACCACTGACCGAAGGACAAATCCCGGCTGCGCTCCAGATTGCCCGATTCCTCGATGGAGACGCCGCCTGCCCCTTGGCTGTGCAACCAATCGGCGATCGCTTCCGTCGCTTCCTCGGTCGTATATATCGTTACCTCATGCCATAACATGATTGCTTGTCTCCCTTACACCTGGTGGATGTAAACATTATTCGATGGTACCTGCATCATTTTACCGAATAACGCGGGTGAATACAATCTCGTTCGTAAGTGAAAAAAACCCATTGCACTCAGTATCCTGAACGCAACGGGGCATGTTTCATGAATTACGTTTCATTACGCTAGTTACACCTGTTGGAAGAATGTGACGATCGGTGTCACGTCCTCCAAGCTGTGCGGATGATGATCAACACCCGGTTTGAGAATGACAGAGATTTTCCCACCGAGTTGCTCTATGCGTGTGACGAGTTTGGCACCGTTCTCCTCGTAAGGCACGACGACATCCGCATCGCCAGCGACCAAGAGGATGGGAATTCCGGCACGAACCAGAGTTTCCACGCGATCGATGAGATTGGGCGCAGCAAGTCGCACTTCCTCCACATTCATGGCATAGACGGCTTGGACTTCTTCCCAACCTTGCGGGTAACCTTTCCCTTGCCACAATCCCCCTGGCCAACTGCGCAGATCAAGTACAGGGGCATCCAAATAAATCGCTGCAACATCCGCAGGATACGTAGTTGCATAATTTATGGCATACAGGCCGCCGCGGCTAAATCCGAACAGTGACGCTTGCACAGATAATGCATGTTGCGTAACGATATGCGTGTGGAACGATTTCATCCACTCCACCGCAGCCGGACTTCCATACATATGGCTGAGCCGATAATACGCTACATGCCAACCTTGCGCCAGCAACGCAAGGTCCGCTTGCGCGAACGCACCGAAAAACTCCGTTCGCCACACCCATGGCCGACCGGGTGCAGGGTGGTGCGGTCGCACAAGGATGACTTCCCTGCCGCGATACACATCATCGATTCGCTCGTAGCAGTGCCAATCAGACACCACGGTCGTCAACTCGTCACGCATCAATTCCATGAAAAACAACTCACGCAGTATCGTTCGCGCCATGATCCCGTGTCCAGCAGCGTTGGGATGGATCCCATCACCCGAGATGTAGGCAGGGTCTTTCACTCGAGCCTTCAGCAGATGCGCTTGCATCGTGGAGTGAATGTCGATGACACAATCGACATATGGTCTTAGCTCTGTGCGAATCCACTGGGCATATGTCGACAATACATCTTCATTATAATTGGCGTAAGGCGTCTTGTAGCTGTATTCATCTTCACCGCTAGGTAGCAACCGATTGGCATCCATCGATTTCGCATCGAACGGCGGAGGCGTCATCACCGCTACCTTCGCACCAATCCCCCTCACTCGATCCACGATGCGGTGAATGCCCTCTTGATAACGTTGAAACCTCTCCTCAGAGAATGGATAGTAAATGCCATCATTCATCCCATAGCAGAAAACAACCCAATCTGGCGCATGTTGAGCTAACACTTGCTCAAGCCGGGAATGGATGCACGGCCGCGGGAATGGATGGTCGGGCTCACTCAATCCGGATGCCGTCTCGCTGCTCAGACCCGCATTCCTCAATACCAATCCATGATCCGGTAGATGTTCTGCAAAATATTGTTCGAGTTGCTTAATATATAATCCGCCTTGTGTGATGCTGTCGCCAATAAACAAAATCGTTGTTGGCTGCTTGGCAGGGACGGGAATGTAGTGGCGTCTGTGCATGAAGATGGCTCCTTGATGATTCGTAATTTATGGAATATCGGGGTTGCGGTGCGCTGAAGAACTGGAGGTTTGGGCATGCTCTAGGCTCGAAGTGCTGAATGCAATGCATTCGTCGAATTCGAGCCGGATCACCATAACCTGATCGTAGTAAGATTCCACAGGGATATCCCGAATGCGCAAATCATGAAGCGGTTGCTTCCAGTGTCGAGCGCCTCGATCCCGTGTTGTTGTGAGCACTTGACCATTATTTAACAATACGGCCTCACGCGGTGTCAATGGAATACCACGCAATTCCACCGCACGCCCCTTAGGATCAGCGATAAAGTGGACATAAAGTGTATTTCCCGCTCGGGTGATATATACATCTTCATTCAAGATCAGCTCGGATGCAGGAATGGTCTGTCCGTAAGCCTCTTGGACTCGGCTGTACCATCGTCCGATCTTACGCAACATTTCAATATCGTCCGGTGAGAATGTGCCATCTGGACGCGGTCCGACATTGAGCAAATAATTGCCGCCCATCGCCATCGCCTTCGCGATACTTTGGATCAAATACTTGCTGCTGTAATGATCTTCGTGGTCGCGATACCCCCAACTTAGCATTCCGATTGCATTGCATGCCTCGGTCAACGAACCGTATCGACGACCAACGACAGCGCCGCCATGGTGCGCCGCTTGAAAATCTCGTTCCGGTGTACCGTAATCTCCGCGATCGAAGCCGCGGTTGTTGATGACCGCCTTCGGCTGTAACTTGCGAATCATCTGATTGATGCTCGGATCCTCGATCCCCAGCCGGTTCGCGTCCCACCAGATACCGTGGATCTCACCATAGTTCGAGCAAATCTCGCGAATTTGTTCTCGAACAAATTCAACATACTTGGCGAGGTCCGGCTCATCCCCAGGGAACGGTTCGGCAAATTCATGCGCCCTGCCCTGGTGCGGGTAATTGGGATGATGCCAATCAACAACCGAATAATACACACACAGAGGAAAGTTCCGACGTTGACACGCTTGTGCAAGTTGCCTCAGAATATCTTGCTGATACGGCGTATTCATTATATTGTAAGCCGTCTGTTGCGTATTCCATAGACAGAACCCGTCACAATGCTTGGCTGTGAACGTCACGTATTCCATACCTGCTTCTTGCGCGAAGTCAATCCATTGGTCCGGATCAAACTTGTGAGGTTGAAATTGCGTCATGTAGTTGCGGTAGGTTTCACGAGAAACATGCTTGCGCCACATCTCTTGTTCATGCCATTCGCCAAGGGCGTATAACCCCCAGTGAATAAATAAACCAAACCGTCGATCCAAAAACCAATCCCGTTCATCATGAAAACCATACAGTCCTTCCCGTTTATCCATGGATGCACTTCTGACATGGAGTGATTCCATTGCTTTCACTTCCTTTAGTGTTTAAATTTATTTATAATACTATTGGAAAATGGTTATGATGTCTTTAAAATTCAGTCCCATTATTTATAAAATCGTACATTTTTGAACAGTAAATTAGCATTGGGGAGGTGACTCGAGACGATGAATTTACATGAGATTCAACCCCTGGTAGGCTCTGCCCACTACTTTCTATACAGCGGCGGGTTCAAAGAGCAACAACGTCGGGGTAACAGTTATGCGTTCCATTTATTCATTAGTAACGGAGGGAGGGTGTGGGTGAACGGAAAAATCTATGAAGTGAAGGTGGGCGATTTGTTATTTGTTCGTCCAGGGGAAGCGCATGCCTTCTTAGCAACACCGGAGGAGACCATACGGTCTTACAATATTTATGTGAACTTATGCTACGACGCACAGGACGCACCGATCTTCCCCAAATTTCAATACGATGATCAAGAACTCGTATTGCATATGGTCCCGCTTTGCGAGAGCCCGGAATTGGACGCACTGCCGTCTTTCTCATCCATAGCACTCGGGAGTGATGTAATGGAACATTTTAAACAAATCGTAAAAGCGTTCCAACACAAAGGCGTCAACACACAGAAATCCGTTCAATACTTGTTCACATCATGGCTGCTCCGTTGGTATGATGCGGTGATGAACAGTGGTCCAAGCGATCAACGTATTCAGCGATTGGTGGCTACATTTCGGGATCGTGATGACACGATGTCGATCGATGAGATGGCTGATGCATGCGAACTGGGACGAACGCGGTTCTTCCGCTTGTTCCATCAACAAACCGGCATGACGCCGAACGCGTATGTAATGCAATGCCGGATGGAACGCGCCATGATCTTGCTACAAGAAGGAAGATACAGTGTCACTGAAGTCGCAGAGATGCTCCGTTATCCATCCATTCATTATTTTTCGAGGCAATTCACCCAATACTACGGCGTGAATCCATCACGGGTTGTGTAACCGTTCATGTGACTACTCAAAATGAGGAATGTTGTCCATGATCTCGCTCATTGAGAAACGAATGCATGGTACATGATTGGATTGAACAAGTTCGTCTTCTTGATACACGTTCACCAACTCATATCGATGATCATGCAATACATATTGCTCGAGAATCCCTAAAGTCGGTTCGACAATCCAGTATTCTGGCACTTGAAATTGCGCGTACGCCTTTCGTTTATCCACCTTGTCCCGTCGCAACGTAGAAGGGGAAACAATCTCAACAACAAGGTCCGGCGGACCCATAATGCCCCTCTGAGTGATGATGTGCATTCGGCTGCGATGAATCATGATGAGATCAGGTTGTCGAACATGCTGCGGGGATACAATCAGATCCACCGGCGCTTGCACAATAATATAGTCTGAATAACAAGTGTCACGTAACTTACTGAGTAACTCCGTACTGATCAATTGATGTCTAACCATCGGCGCTGGACTCATCAGTTCCAATTGTCCGTCAACCAACTCATATCGATGATCATCATCCATTGCGGCATAATCGTTGTAGGTAAGTCCTTGTTCCCGCATGTGTGGTTGTTGAGACCCCGCGTTCAGCTTCCGAGGTTCTTTATCTTTCTCCATGCTGCTCATCTCCCTTCTACGCCAAAAAACACCCCGTAAAAGCAACACTTGCCGTGTCGTCTTTGCGAGGTGCTTCCCCGAGAACTTCATTCTTGCTTTATATTATGAGTCATCCCGTTCATCGTTGTCAACATACACTGAATACATGATCACCCTGCAATTCATTGAAAGGTGTGTGTTCGAATGACAGATCCCCCGTTCACCATTTCGCAAGCAGATGGGTCGCTACATCGCCAAGGGCAGCAGGATCAAACACGCCATCAACAGAAGGTGAAAGAAGTTGTCAAACAACGCCTTCACGACCTAATCACCGATGAAAGCCTTATTCTCTCCGATGGAACGAAGCCGATCAAGGTGCCCATCCACAGTCTGGAACAATACCGTTTCCGCTTCAATCTCCATAAGCGCAAACATGCGAGTCTTGGGGGTGACGATTCGAAAGCAGGCGATGCTGCAGGTGAGGATCTGTATGAGATTGAGGTGGAATTCGAGGAGCTCGAAGACGCCTTGTTCGAAGATTGGGCATTGCCGAATTGGCACCGTCGAGATCATCAACAACTCGAGACAGAGCAAACGCGGTATACCGATGTGCGTAAGGTTGGCATGATGGCCAATCTGGATCGCAAGCGGACGCTGCTCGAGAACTTCAAGCGCAATGCGACAAGGGGGAGTCCTGGTTTTGGCGGTTTCACCCCTGATGATCTGCGCTACAAAACATGGGAGCCTACTGTGAAGCGCGAATCGAGTGCTGTGATCATCGCCATGATGGATACATCCGGTTCTATGGGGGTATTCGAAAAATATTGTGCGCGCAGTTTTTTCTTCTGGATGTCTCGGTTTCTTCTTCAAAAATATAAGCATGTTGAGAACGTGTTTATTGCCCATCATGCAGAAGCGAAAGTGGTCACCGAAGATGTATTCTTCTCCAAAGGCGAGAGCGGCGGTACGATCTGTTCATCTGCTTATGAACTGGCGCTTGAACTCATTGACTCCCGATATGACCCCGCCAAGTTTAACTTATACCCGTTTCATTTTTCTGATGGAGACAATCTGTCCAGTGACAATGATCGCTGTTTGCAAGCCATTAGCGAACTGGTAGATCGTTGCAACGTGTTCGGATACGGCGAAGTGAACCCCTTCAACCGCACGAGCACATTAATGTCCGCTTACCGCAACGTGAGCGACCCCGGTTTCCTAACGAGCATCATCCGGGAGAAGGGTGACGTCTTAAAGGCGCTTCGCACATTCTTCGGTCCTGTCAGCAAGCGGAAGGAGGTTTGAACCACCGTGCCCCACTGTGAAATGGAAGCGTTGGAGCGCGCCATTGCAGAAATTACACAGATCGCCGAAAGCTTCGGTCTGGATGGCTACCCGATGCGATATGAAATTTGTTCGGCGGATCGGATGTACACATGCAGTGCGTACGGCATGCCAACGCGTTTCTCCCACTGGAGTTTTGGTAAAGCGTTCCACCGCATGAAGACCCATGATGACCTCGGTTTATCCAAAATGTATGAATTGGTCATCAACTCGAATCCATGTTATGCGTTCTTACGCGCTGGCAATTCCTTGATCCAAAACAAGCTGATCGTAGCGCATGTGTTGGGACACAGTGACTTTTTTAAGAACAATGTCCGCTTCTCCCACACGAACCGCGACATGGTTGAGACAATGTCGGCGGCAGCCGAACGCATTCACGGCTATGAATTGGAGGTTGGCAAAGAACAAGTGGAACGTTGCCTGGATGCCGTGCTCAGCTTGCAAGAGCATATCGATCCGAGGATGATACGAACCACAGGGGTTTGGGAGTCGTCATCGGAATGCCCCGCCGCCGAACCCGCGAAAGATGTACTCGGGTTTATTGCACGTCACGCGAGCGGATTGTCCGCTTGGCAACGCGATATTGTGAGCGTGATCCGCGAAGAAATGCTCTATTTCTGGCCACAGATCGAGACGAAAATCATGAACGAAGGCTGGGCCTCCTATTGGCACACACGATTGATGCGGGAGCTCGATCTCACTTCGGCGGAGTCGATGGAGGTTGCTATGCTTCATGCTGCCATCGTCGCTCCATCGCGGCACCAATTAAACCCTTACTACCTAGGATATAAGCTGTTTGAGCACATCGAGGCGCGTCATGGACGCGAAGCGATCTTCGAAGTGCGCCAACTCGATGCCGATCTATCTTTCTTACGCGACCATGTGACGAAAGATTTCGTTGAAGAACTTGAGCTTCCAGATGGGTTGATGGCCGAGAAGTCCTGGGATCGCGTGCGAGATCAACTCGTGACCTCCCGTGTGAACGGGGGATTCCCGGTCATTCGTGTTTGGGATGGGGATTATGGCCACAACGGCGAGTTGTACCTCAAACATGAATACGACGGCACCGAGCTGGATGTAAAATATATTGAACACACATTGCCTTATGTTTCTCAACTTTGGGGACGCACCGTACACTTGGAGACGATCTTGGAAGATCGCAAAATCGTGTTTACCCACGATGGACAGCAACAACAACGCCGGTTCCTATAACCGGCGTGCAGCGACATTGCGGGCTACCCACACCCCCGCCGCACCAGCCTGTGCCAGACCACGGGTGATTCCCGCACCGTCCCCGGCGCAATACAAACCCGCGATTTCCGTCTCAAGCGCATCGGACAACTTCGGACGTGACGAGTAGAACTTCGCTTCCACACCATAGAATAACGTATGCTCATTGGCGATCCCCGGGGTGACATGATCGAGCGCCTCAACCATTTCAATCAGACTCTTCATCGTATTGTACGGGAGCACCAACCCGAGATCGCCGGCTACAGCTTCTTTGAGCGTCGGTTCCAAGAAACCTTCGTTGATGCGCTCTGTTGTGGAACGTCTGCCTTTGCGAATGTCGCCGTATTTCTGCACGATCACCCCGCCGCTGGACAGGTCATTCGCACGCCGACAAATTTCTCGCGCATATTCATTGGGTTTATCGAAAGGTTCGGTGAACTTGTGCGAGACGAGCAAAGCAAAGTTCGTATTGGCAGAACCGAGTCGCGGGTCTTTGTAGGAATGCCCATTCGCCGCCATTACCCCGCTGTGATTCTCAACGACGACATGCCCCGATGGATTGCTGCAGAACGTTCTGACCCGTGTGCCGACTGAAGTGTTGAATATGAATTTACCTTCATATAAATTTTCATTGATCTCGCGCATCACCACATCTGATGTTTCCACACGTACGCCGACATCTACCTGATTGTTGAACATCTTCAGTCTGCGTTTCTTTAAAATTTGTGACAACCACACCGAACCATCCCGTCCAGGTGCAATAAGCACGTTCGGCGCCCGATATTCATCCCCATTCTTCAAGACGATCCCTTCGATGCGATGGACCCCGGCATCTTTGACCGTGAGGATATCTTCCACCTCGGTTTTAAAACACATATCGATACGCGACTTGAGGTGCTCATAGATCGACTTGAGAATCTCCAAATTCTGCTCGGTTCCGAGGTGGCGAACTTGGGCGCGCAGCAATTTTAACCCTACGGCATAACCGCGTTGTTCAATCGTGCGTATTGCTTCGGTGTTCGGATTTGTGACTTCGGTTGTCGCCCCGTGCTTGAGGTTGAGCGCATCGACGTATTGAATCAATTCATATACTTTCGATGGAGGTAAATAATCGGTGAGCCACCCGCCGAATTCCGTCGTAATGTTAAATTTTCCGTCGCTATAAGCGCCCGCGCCACCGAATCCTGCGGTAATCGAACACGCGGGCAGACAACCGGAATAGTCCTTCTTCCCTGCCGGCGGCGGACACATCTTTATTTTCTCCTCTAGAATCGGGCAGCTCCGGTTGTATATGATATGTCCCTTATCAATCAATAGCACTTTCGCTTCGGGTTGTTGCAACGTCATCTCATAACAAGCAAAAATACCCGCAGGCCCCGCGCCAACGACAATCAGATCGTACGTCTTGTTCATGTCAAATCAGACCCTTCCTTGTGAAATAAAAAAATCCTGCGCCTTGAAGGTACGGCAAAGCCGCCTTCGTAGCCAGGATTTTACGGATCCGTGTAGAAACCCCTGAACCTTATCTTCAGGAATATACGAAATGTGTAATGGAATCTTATGCGATTATCGATGCCATTACGATAATATCCGAACGTAATTGATGTGTCAAGGTGCGAATGTCCGTCTTTCTAATATGAGAGCTTATTCATTGAACGAAGATAACATCCACACATGTTTCTCGAGCGAGGTATGAATCGCAAGCAGCATGTCCGATGTGGTCTCATCATTCGCTTGTTGCGCAAGTTCCATCGTTGATCGCAACTCTTCGATCAAGATTCGAAAATCTTGCTCGATCGCGCGAACCATATCGGCAGCACGTTCTGTCCCCACAGCTTCCAGAATTGATGAAACTTTCAAATAAGCTGCTATTGTTGCGAGCGGCTTCCCACCGATTGCCAACACACGTTCAGCGAGAGTATCCACATGCAAAGCGGCTTCATTATAGAGTTCTTCAAACTTCAGATGAAGTGTAAAAAACTGCGGCCCTTTGACATACCAATGGTAATGATGCAATTTGATATACAGAACACTCCAATTCGCAATTTGCACATTCAACAGATTTACAATTTCAGCGTTTAGAGGATTGTTATTTTTCATGGTCTCATCATCTCCTTATTTATAGTTATTATTATATTAATATTATTCTAATAATGTCAAATTTTCATTCAGATCACCCCAGTATTGTGGCGTGAACGAATAAAATCGGAACAGTCCGCCCAAAATAAGGTATCGACAATGCAAGCGGGACAACTGTGGGGGTTGAAAGAAAGATGAACCTAGAATTTTGGGGATGGATGGGCCGCGCGGTGGCGGTTTTTTTTATTCTGGTCTTATGGATACGATCATCTCATGTCAAAACCATCGTTCAATTGTCTTACATCGAAGTTATCTTAGGTCTCACCATGAGTGTCGTCGGTGCCTTCATCATCATAACCGATCAAATTCAGATTTCCTATGGCTTGCCACTCCTCGCTGTCTTCGGACTTATGTCTCGGATTGCGATTCAACTGCTGAAGCCTAACCATGTGTCATTAGAGAAATCTTCAACCGCTATATTAAAACCCAAGACCTATACATTCATTCTAGACGGGCAACTGTTGCCCTCTGCGCTCGAACCGCTTGGCAAAGATATCGATTGGGTCGTTCAATTGCTCCAAAGTTATGATATCCCTTCCATCGAACGTGTCGCTTTGGCACAGATCGATCATCGCGACCGTATTATCATCAGCCAGAAAGGCAGCAGCAATGATCCGAAAATACTCCATTAAAATGATCTCATTGTTGCTGTGGGTTGGCATGACATTGCCGATGCACACCTTAGAGATGGGCTTGGATGCGATATCTGTGCACAAGAACGTCTTCGATGCCCAGCAAATGCTACCCTTTGCGAGTGTTGCATCTGCCACATCGCTTGGTGTCATCGTCAACAAAACGTATCATCTGCCAGCACATTATCGCCCGGACGATCTAACTACACCGGATATTCGGTTTACCTTCGATGGCGCGCATGAGAAACGATTGTTGCGCGAGCCTGCCGCCCGTGCAGCGGAAGCGTTATTCCAAGCTGCACAAGCACAAGGCATACAGCTTCTCGCGGTCTCGGGATTTCGTTCGTTCCCGACCCAGCAAGCACTATATGCCTTCAAACTTCAGCGTCAAGGAGAAGCACACGTGTCGCGATACAGCGCCGTAGCTGGCGCAAGTGAGCATCAAACCGGGCTTGCACTGGATGTAACGAGCGCATCCGTCGATTTCATGCTGCTGCCTCGCTTCGCCGACACCCCCGAAGGACAGTGGCTTGCGCGCCACGCCCATGCGTATGGATTCGTCATGCGTTACCCTGAAGGGAAAGAACACATCACCGGATACGCTTATGAACCTTGGCATATCCGGTATGTCGATTGTTCTATTGCTTATGTCGCCTTTCACCAACATCTTACGTTGGAAGAAATGAACAATAACTTCTACGCAATCCCTTGGGATCGAATCGACCTCACCGATACAACAAGCTGCCCACATAACGCAACACTTCATTCGAGCATATCGAGCAGTACCCGTGTTTATCGATGAGCCGTTGCGCGACTTCATTCATCTTCTTCCGTTGAATCTCGTCGGGTGTTCTCGTTGAAGTGGTGAGTTTGACGAGATCTTTCAAATCGGCAAAAAGTTTGTTCTCAATCGCTTCGCGCAAGCGATCGTGGGTGCTGTAGTCGAACGTCTTTCCTTGACGGGCATACGCTGAGATGCGAATCAGAATTTCTTCACGGAACGCGCGCTTCGCATTCTCTGACACGCCAATTTGTTCCTCAATCTGGCGCATCAAGCGTTCATCACATTCGAGCGTCTCCCCTGTGAGCGGGTCACGCTTCTTCGCCCCGTTGCAGTAAGTGTCTATATGATCGAGATAATTGTCGAACAACGTCTTGGCCGAGGCTTCATAGGAATAGATGAACGCTTTCTGCACTTCTTTCTTGGCAATGGTGTCATATTCCTTGCGTGCCAATGCGATCAAGTCAAGATAACGCTCCCGCTCATCTCGCGTCATCGAAGGATGCTGATCCATCCCATCTTTGAGCGCACGCAACACATCAAATGCGTTAACACATGACACATCTTGACGTACGAGCGCAGAAGAAATCCGATTCATCACGTAACGCGGATCAACACCGCTCATGCCATCATCTAGAAAATCGTGCTGTATCTCCTTCATATCTGTCGCCTCGTCGTACAACTTCATCTTCTTCACGAGATCCATGCCTTGTTGCTTCGATGGTTTCAGTCGGGTCATAACCGAGAACATGGCGGCAGCTCGCAACGCATGCGGGGCAAGATGAATATGGGACATATCCGAATTTTCGATCAGTTTGGTGTATATTTTCTCTTCATCGGTCACACGAAGGTTATAAGGAATCGGCATGACGATCATGCGGGATTGGAGCGCTTCATTCTTCTTGTTGGCGATGAAGGACTTGTACTCCGCTTCGTTCGTGTGAGCGATAATGAGTTCATCTGCACTGATGAGGGCATAACGACCCGCCTTGAAGTTGCCTTCTTGGGTGAGTGAGAGCAAGTGCCATAGAAATTTCTCGTCGCATTTTAACATCTCTTGGAATTCCATGATGCCGCGATTCGCTTTGTTCAACTCCCCGTCAAATCGATAGGCGCGCGGGTCGGATTCTGAACCGAATTGTGCAATCGTCGAGAAGTCGATGCTGCCCGTCAGATCGGCGATATCTTGCGACTTCGGATCTGAGGGGGAGAACGTGCCGATGCCGATGCGCTGTTCTTCAGAGATCAGCACCCGTCTCACCCGCATCTCTTCCATTCGCCCGCCGTACTCTACGCGCAACCTCATCTGGCAGGCGGGACAGAGATTGCCTTCAATTCGAACACCAAGTGCTCGCTCAACCTCAGCGCGCAATCCTTGTGGAATGAGATGCAGTGGCTCTTCATGCATGGGGCACCCCTCGATCGCGTAGACCGCTCCCCGATCCGTGCGGGAAAATTGCTCCAACCCGCGCTTTAATAGCGTCACAATCGTTGATTTCCCGCCGGACACCGGACCCATCAACAACAAAATACGCTTGCGCACATCGAGCCTGCGCGCCGCGGAATGAAAGTATTCTTCAACGAGTCGCTCCAATGTACGTTCAAGACCGAAGATAGCGGATTGAAAAAAATGGTACTGCGTAACTCCATCCACCGTCGTGATACCCGCTGTTCTGATCATGTCGTAGACGCGCTCGTGTGCCGTCATGGCTACATAGGGTCGTTCGCGAACGAGCTCCAAATACTGTGCGAACGTGCCCGACCAGGCGAGTTGTTCCTCTGTGCTGCGAAATTGTGCTATGCGTCCCAAGATGTCCAAGGCAACCCCTCCCCAGCATGGTTGTAATTCAGTGTATGCTTGCAAAAAAATGCAAATTCCTATGAACTGAATACCTTCGAACACCATGTATATACTTATATATATACATGTGGAGAAGTGGGTGATACAATTTGGTTAAAAATCGTATCAATCGAGAGAAGGGAATGATGGTCGTGAGTACATCAACCATTCGAAGATGGGGGAATAGCATGGGGGTGCGTCTGCCCGCCCATATGCTCAAATCTTTAGGCATTGAAGAAGGGACAGAAATGGAGATCACATGTTTTGAAAATCAGATCACCTTGCGGCCTATAGAAAAAGACAAAATGGAACAGGCAGACCGTATCCGTAAGCAATACCTTGACTTGTTGTCCAAAGCGGAGAAAGATTCACAACGGCATCAAGAAATAGAGTTTGGTTTAGCAGGGAGAGAAGAAATTTGAACGTGCCGAGTCGCGGCGATCTGGGTTGGATCCAGCTGAACCCTCAAGCTGGAAGAGAGCAAGCCAATCATCGTCCCTGCATTGTGTTAACAGAACAAGCTTTCAACCGCATAACCGGCCTCGCGATCGTTGCACCCATCACGAACAAGGTTAAAAACTACGCTTTCGAGCTCCCTATTCCCGATGGTTATCAAATCACAGGTACGGTATTAACGGATCAAATCAAAAGTTTGGATTATCTTGCCCGTCAGATGCATGTTGTGGATCGTATTCCAGATGAGGATGATTTTATCAAGGAACTGCTCGACAGGGTGAGTGGTTTTTTTTCACGATAAACATCGCTTTATAGAATTGGAGATTGATTGTCCGCATGACCTCACCCAAAGAGAAGAAGATATTGCGCGCGACCACAGAAACCGAGCTGTATGTCCCCGTCAAAATATGGCTGGAGCGGCAAGGGTATACGGTGCGAGGCGAAGTACGACGCTGCGATGTTGTTGGTGTTCGGGAAGGAGAGGCTTGGCCGATCATCGTGGAATTGAAACGACGATTCAATTTGTCGTTACTATTACAGGCGGTCGATCGTCTGGCCACATCACCGAATGTGTATGTTGCAGCGGAACACACGGGTGGGAGAGGTTCTTTCGCAGTAGCACAATTGCGAAATCTGTGCCTACGATTAGGTCTGGGGTTGCTTACGGTCAAGTTGTACCG
Source organism: Paenibacillus sp. (assembly GCA_044353165.1). Classification (GTDB taxonomy): domain Bacteria; phylum Bacillota; class Bacilli; order Paenibacillales; family YIM-B00363; genus JBILCM01. The sequence goes on along the minus strand of JBILCM010000004.1, from coordinate 18,480 downwards.
CAGGAAGGCATCACATGTTGAGATGCATTGTCATCCCGGTGAAGCAGGTTCCGGTCTGCTCCGTTCCCCGCTAAGGCCTGGCCGTCGCACCATGAAATTGTTGAGCGAATTTCGCGAACGGTCGGGCGATTATAATGAGGGTGGATCGAGCGGCCGTAAGCTTGTGACAGCTTATCGCGAGAAGGCGTTGCGCTGTGCCGATGCATTGCACAGACACGGTCAACTCGCACCGCGCCAAGTGCGTGAGTTGATTGCCAGCGACAAGGCGGCGCGCATCTTGCAAGATAACGTATACGGTTGGTTCAAACGAGTGGACCGTGGTCTTTACGGATTAAGCACCGCGGGTGAAACCGCGCTCGTTGAATACGCTGCAATCCTCGACGACACATAAAGTTCGCTTTTCATTCCATGGTGATTTATGTATAATCGAACCAAGAAGGAGGTTGCCCTATGTCGATTACATTCTGGATTGTTATGATCGTTATCGTCCTGTTCTTAAGCGTGATACTCACAGCAGCCTACAACGAAGACAAGACCAACGGCATTTAAGCAAAGACCATTCGTATTACCCCCTGATAAAAGATAAAGACTGACCCGCGCACGAACGATTTCGTTCACGCAGAGGTCAGTTTTTTTGTGTTACTAGGGTCACCGTCTTACCGCAAATCCCCGAAACCGGTATGTCGCAATGCTTCATAAAGCACAATCGCAACCGAATTCGATAAATTCAGGGAACGAATATGTGAATTCATCGGGATGCGAATCCGCTGATCCGGAGCCAACGAGAGAATCGAATCCGGCAAGCCGGCTGTTTCTTTCCCGAACACGAACATATCCCCATCTTCATAGGTGAACTCCGTATATAGGCGACTTCCTTTCGTTGTAGCGAAGAACATTCTTGCGATGTCGTTGTTCGCGATCACTTCGGCGAAGGAATCATACACATGAAGGTTTACTGCTGGCCAATAATCAAGACCTGCCCGCTTGAGCTCCCGATCATCGATGGAGAAACCAAGCGGTCGCACCAGATGGAGGTGGGCGCCCGTCCCTGCGCAAGTGCGCGATATGTTCCCTGTATTCGCTGGAATTTCGGGCTCAACAAGCACAATATGGAAAACCACGCCGCATCTCCTTCCAGAACATTTTACATTACGTTTACTTACGGTTAATTCAGACTTGATATGTGACGCTTACAATTTATTTACATCGTCTGTTTGTACCGATGCATTCGACCTTGGGGAGATGAAAGAAGATGACACATAAAATTTTAGTTGTGGATGATGAGCCTTCCATTGCGATGTTAATTGAATTCAATGTAAGAATGGCCGGATATGATGTGCAGTGCGCGCACGATGGCGAAGCCGTATGGGATGTGATTGCCTCATTCCGTCCGGATCTAATCGTGCTGGACTTGATGCTGCCCCGAATGAACGGGATTGAGGTTTGTCGCAAGCTTCGTGCGCAAGGCAATTTCGTGCCGATCATCATTGTGTCAGCACTTCAAGATTTATCCGACAAGATTGCCGGTTTGGACAATGGGGCAGATGACTACATGACGAAGCCGTTCTCCCCGCAAGAATTGATCTCCCGTATTCAAGCCATTCTCCGCCGAACGACGGCCATCCCAGGCTACGTCGAGGAAGACGTACTCACTATCGGAGCCCTCGCAGTCCATCCGCATCAGCGCGAAGTGACGCATCATGGCCAAGTTATTGAATTAACCCCTAAAGAGTTCGATCTCTTGCTGTTCATGATGAAGCATCCAGGTAAGGTGCTCTCGCGACAACATCTGCTCCATGGGGTATGGGATTATCATTTCCTCGGGGACACTCGGATTGTTGATGTGCATATGAGTCACTTGCGGGACAAAATTGAAGTCAACGCAAGAAATCCCGAATACATCATCACGGTTCGCAATATTGGCTACAAGCTCTGTGAACCCGTTGTAAAAAATAACGCTATTGGTGTTTCTTCCAGAAATCCGTCATGAACTCCGCCAATGCTGCGCACGACGCATAGGGCACGGCGTTGTAAGTCGATGCGCGGCACCCGCCGACACTGCGATGTCCCTTCAATCCAACGAAACCGGCTGCTTCTGCTTCTTTGAGAAACTTCTTCTCATTGTCCTCGCTATGTAAACGGAACGTAACATTCATCCGCGAACGATACGCCGTCTCCGCATGACCGCTGTAAAAACCGTTACTTTCATCGATGGCTCGATAGATGAGATCGGTTTTGGCCCGATTGGCCGCTTCGATGGCGACTAATCCACCCTGCGCTTCAATCCAGCGCAACACCAGATTCATAAAATACACCGAGAACGACGGCGGTGTGTTATACAACGAGTTGTTGCTCGCATGGGTGTCATATCGCAGCATCGTGGCGAGGTGATCGGGTGAACTTTGGACAAGTTCTTCTTTGACCATCACCACGGTTACACCCGATGGACCCAAATTTTTCTGCGCCCCTGCGTAGATAAGCGCAAACTTCGACACGTCCATCGGACGACTGAGAATATCACTCGACATGTCGGCAACCAAGGGGATATTCCCCACGTCAGGAATCGTCTGGAACTGGACGCCTTCAATCGTTTCATTGGTGGTGATATGTGCATAGGCTGCATTGTGATCCCACGACAATCCTGTGAGATCTGGAACGCTACGGAAGCCTGTTGATTTGGAAGTTGCCGCAACAACCGCTTCACCGAACAATTGGGCTTCTTTATGCGCTTTAATACCCCAAGAGCCTGACACCACATAAGCTGCCTTCTGTCCGGGAAGCAACAGATTCATCGGTACCATGGCAAATTGGGTACTGGCTCCGCCTTGCAAGAACAAGATTTTATATGCATCAGGCACCCCGAACAACTGACGAAATAACTGTTGTGTCTCTTCGTGGACCCGTTCATAGGTTGCGCTGCGGTGCGACATCTCCATTACCGACATGCCTGTACCATCGAAATCGGTCATTTGTTCAGCAGCCATCTGTAGTACTTCTAGCGGCAACGCTGCCGGCCCTGCATTAAAGTTATGCGCGCGTTTGACCACTTGTTCCACTCCCATTATGTATATTTTGGCGTTATCAATACATTCTATCTTATCAATCCACAAGCATCCATTCAAGCACAATCCTCGACAAACCATGACAAAACAGAAAACTTCCCCGGCAGTGTCGTAGGACGAGCTGCCGAGGAAGAAGGAAATCGATAAGTGCTATGGATGTATCAAATCATGCAATTAGCAATCGTAGTACAATGAATACTCCAATGGATGCGGGCGAATCGCAACCGATTTCGCTTCGGAACGCTTGTAATCAACATAGTTCTCGATAAATTCTTTCGTGAAGACGTCCCCTGCTGTCAAGAATTCATGATCCGCAAGCAATGCATCAAGTGCTTCGTCGAGTGAGCCCGGCACACTGCGAATTTCTTTCTTGTCTTCGTCAGACAATTCGTAGATGTTCTTGTCGATCGGTCCGTAACCAAGTTTGGTCGGGTCAATCTTGTTCTTGATCCCATCAAGTCCCGCCATCAACATGGCAGCGAAAGCAAGGTATGGGTTTGCTGTAGAGTCCGGCGTACGGAATTCAATGCGCGCGCCTTTGGGTGTGACAGCCGCAATCGGAATACGGACTGCTGCTGAACGGTTCCCCTTGGAGAATACGAGATTTACTGGCGCTTCATAACCTGGCACAAGACGCTTGTACGAATTCGTGCTTGGATTGGTGAATGCGATAATGGCTGGTGCGTGATGAAGGATGCCGCCGATATAATGCATCGCCATCTCGCTCATATTCGCATATGTACCTTTCTCATAGAACAAAGGAGTTCCACCGTCAAAAATGGATTGGTGCACGTGCATGCCGCTTCCATTATCACCGAATAACGGTTTAGGCATGAAGGTTGCAGTTTTACCGTATTGGCGAGCTGTGTTGTGTACGATGTATTTGTACTTCAACAGATTGTCAGCTGTCTTTGTTAATGTATCGAAGCGGAAGTTGATTTCACCTTGTCCTGCAGTAGCCACTTCGTGATGATGACGGTCGATGCGAATGCCTGCTTCCATCATCAGTCGACACATTTCACTACGAATGTCTTGTTGCGTGTCCACAGGCTGAACTGGAACATAACCGCCTTTAACCGGGACTTTGAATCCAAGGTTCCCGCCTTCTTCTTTACGACCCGTATTCCAAGCCGCTTCTTCCGAATCGACTTCGAAATACGATTTGTTCATTCCGGATTCATAACGAACATCATCGAAGATGAAGAACTCGGACTCAGGACCGAAATATGCCGCTGTACCAATTCCTGTTGATTTTAAGTATGCTTCTGCTTTAAGGGCAATACCACGCGGATCACGATCGTAAGCTTCACCTTCAGCCGTTACGATGTCACACATCACAATTAAGGTTGGGTGTTGCGTGAATGGATCTACATAAGCTGTTTCTGTGTCTGGCATCATGACCATGTCAGAATTCTCGATACCACGGAACCCTGGGATGGAGGAACCATCGAAGGCAACGCCGTTAACGAAAGTTTCTTCGTCAATTTCGACTGCTGGCAAAGAGATGTGTTGTGCTTTACCGGATAAACCTACAAAGCGGAAATCCACCCATTCAATATTTTTTTCTTTGATAAGTTGCAGAACGCTTTGAGCTGACATGCAAAAAACCTCCCATTTCCGAACGTTTTTTAAGTTAAAAGCGTAAATTGTTAATCAATTTACTCCCCAATCTTGCTGATAATTATAAACGCACAGATGGACAGCGTCAATAGCTGTGTAAGGTATACTTACATCTTTCGGGATGTAAACGTTCACAACATAAAAATACGGCTACATCATTCAGAAGGTTCGTCCCACACCCTCTGTGTGAAGTAGCCGGGAACAATTGAATTCCGGGTTATATTCCTGCGTTGAATGTCTTGCCGACGAGCGGCGCGAGCTGACCCAATTCACGCAATAACGTGTCGAATTGGTCTGGAAATAGCGATTGAACACCATCGCCCGTCATGGAGTTATCTGGATCGGTATGCATCTCAATGATTAGCCCATCAGCACCGGCTGCAACGGATGCCTTCGTCATGGTCGCTACCAATTCTCTCCGTCCTGTGCCATGGCTAGGGTCTGAGATAACCGGAAGATGGCTTAACTGTTTCATGACGGGGATCGCCGATAAGTCTAGCGTGTTGCGTGTATAGGTCTCGAACGTACGAATACCGCGCTCACAAAGCATCACATCGGGGTTGCCGCCAGCAAGAATGTATTCAGCTGCATTCAACCACTCGTCATAGGTCGCGCTAAATCCACGCTTGAGGAGTACAGGTCTGCCGCAAGTACCCAATTTGCGAAGCAGATCGAAATTCTGCATGTTGCGTGTTCCCACTTGCATAATATCTGCGTATTGGGCGCATACATCTACATATTCTGGCGTCATGACTTCCGTAATGGTTACAAGACCGTATTTGTCGCCTGCTTCCTTCATCCATTCCAAACCTTCAACACCGACACCTTGGAAACTATAGGGTCCTGTTCGTGGTTTGAACGCGCCGCCGCGCAACACTTGTGCCCCAGACGCCTTCACGCGCGCAGCAATTTCCATTATCTGTTCTCGGGACTCGACAGCGCAAGGACCACCCATGATAACGAGTTCTTCGCCTCCAATGCGGACACCTTTGATTTCGATGACGGTATCGTCTGGGTGAAAATCACGGCTTGCCAACTTATAGGATTTGGAAATTTTAACAACATTCTCGACGCCTTGCATTTGGCGGAGTTGTTCCGCCAACATCGGTTCGGCTTTGCCAATGATCCCCACAACGGTGCGATCCGTCCCCTTCGAGACATGCGCTTGCAATCCACGCTTCTCGATCAGCCGGACGACCTCCTGAATCTTCTCTTCCCCAGCGGTATTCGTTAATATTGCGATCATCTTGACCTCTCCTTTTCTTCTTATCTGGATTGTGATTTGCTTTTATACTTCGGCGCGTATTCGCTTTTATGCTTTTATGCTGTTATGCTTTTATTCACTAAAGCAAATTATAATAGAAAAATAAGCTCCCGTCAATATTCAAAAAAACGATCAACGCTCTTTGACGGTGGGCAACAACTTATCCGGATTCAAGGTGCGAACAGGCACCCAAGTTGTAGTGTCTTGTTGTTGAAATTGTTCCAAATACGCAATGACTTCCTTCGTGACAGGCGTCGGCGTGGATGCGCCGGATGTGACACCCACCTTGCGGACATGGCTCAGCCACTCGGGGCGCAATTCACCCACATCCGATATCCGATAAGCCTTGACCCCAGCAATTTCCTCAGATACTTGCGCCAATCGGTTGGAATTGTTACTGCGCGGGTCCCCAACGACGATCACCAAATCGGCCTGAGCTGCTTGTTCGGCCACGGCTTCTTGTCGTACTTGTGTAGCCAGACAAATCTCGTTATGAATTTCAGCGTGTGGGTATCGATCAATGACCTTCTTCATAATATGACGAATATCCCATTGACTCATCGTGGTTTGATTCGTCACCAACACACGCGTGCTCGCCGGAACCTCTAACGTTTCAATTTCATCTTCACGCTCAATCAGATGCACCTTGTCTGGCGCCACACCGATGGCACCTTCAGGTTCAGGATGGCCTTTCTTGCCAATATAAATGATCTCGTAACCGAGTGCTGTCTTCTCACGGATTAAATCGTGCGTCTTCGTCACATCGGGGCACGTCGCGTCCACGACCGTTAATCCTTTCTCGATCGCACGTTTACGCACTTCAGGCGATACGCCATGCGCTGTAAAAATAATCGTGCCCCGCTCCACTTGCTCGAGAATGTCCAACCGGTTCGGGCCATCCAGCGTAATAACGCCTTCCCGTTCGAATGCATCTGTAATATGCGCGTTGTGCACAATCATACCGAGAATATATATGGGCCGCGGCAAATTCAAGTTTCGCGCTGTCTGCAACGCCAATACCATCGCATCGACAACCCCGTAACAATATCCGCGCGGCGAAATTTTAATGACTTCCATTCGTTGTGTCACTCCCTTTCTTTTGATTATAAGCGAATTGTGTGTCGCTCGCATAGATGAGGGGGAGCCAAATAATAAACGATGAGCCTTCCCCTTTCTTCGTTAGCACCTCGATCGAACCTTCATGTTCATCAATGATCCAGCGGGCAATAGCAAGTCCTAGTCCGGTACCAGCCGTCTCTCCGCGAGACTTATCCGCTCGATAGAAGCGTTCAAAGATGTGCGGAACATCTTCTTTGTCCATGCCAATACCGGTATCGCGTATGCGTATGCCAATATTATTCCGATCATTATCATGTATAGCGCTCATCTCGACTGCACCTGTTGGGGTATACTTGAATGCATTCTCAATAAATATAAACAACAGTTGCCGGAGCAAGTCCCCGTCCCCCGATACGCGGGCGCCCTCTAATGGGAGCAAATCCCCCATGATCCACGCCGCACTGCGCGGCAATAATTTCGCTTTCCGCGCAACCTCTTCAACAAGCGGCAATAATGCAATGGGCTGTTTCTCCATTGTGCGCCCGGCATCCGCGCGGGCTAGCGCCAACAAGTCATTCACTTGTTGACTCATTCGCTCAGCCTCATCAGCAATATCGCGAACAGCTTCAACGAACGGGCCGGATACATCCGTATTCGCATCGGATTGCAAGCGATGCCACATACGCTCTAACAATTCAGCGTTCCCTCGAATGGTCGTTAGCGGCGTGCGAAGTTCGTGGGACGCATCAGAGACGAATCGGCGCTGTGCGCGAATGACTTCTTCCAGTTCTTGATACGCTAGCTGAATTCGGCCTAACATCCCATTCACCGTGTCTGTTAACCGACCGATTTCATCCTGAGGTCCTTCGTAAGGTATCCGGTGATGTAAATCTTGGGCCTGTCCGATCCGTTCAGCTGCGCCAATCACGAGTTCAATCGGTTGTAACGCTTTCTTGGCCAGAAACCATCCCAGCGTCGAAGCAAGCACCAAGGCGGTCAGTCCGACCAACGTCAAGATCGTGCGCAAGGAAGCCAATGTTTGTTCGATATCGTTGACCATCGTAGCGACCTGCAATAAACCTACGTATTGCAATCCGCCCTCAGCGGTACTATCGATAATCAAGGGGTAATTATGGATTAAGAAAACATAGGACTCGATGCGTTGTTCCTGAAAGAAACTTTTCTGAAAACCTTCTTGCCGTAATGCTTCTTCCGGTACAGGTAAGTTGACACTGGCATTCCGGTCACGAATTTGACCTTCTTGATCCACCACTTGCACATAATAGCGAGAATAGCGGAACTCGTTAAGCTCAGGAAGCTCCAGCGTCATGCGCGATCCAAAAAATAAACTTCGGTTTTCCCGTACGCTAATATCTTCAACGACACGGTTTGCGAGCGATTGCATCTCTCGTTTCTCAACAGAATACAATACGTACGAGACAAATACGTAGATGGCTGCACTGCAAGCAATAACGGTCACACCAAGCACCGCGGTGTACCATAACGTAAGTCGAAGCCGAATGCTCATGTTTTATCTCCTCTAAGGACATAACCTGTGCCGCGAACCGTCTGAATCAATCGCCGTTCGCCGCCCTCTTCGAGCTTCTGGCGAAGCATCGCCACATATACTTCCAATACGTTCGATTCGCCGCTATAGTCGAAACCCCAAATTTTGTCCATCAATACGTCACGTGACAGCACTCGGCGTGGATTAGACAAAAACAGCAACAACAGATCATATTCCTTCGCTGTTAATTCAATCGAACGGTTTCCCCGCAAAACCTCCCGCGTATCCGGATTCAGCTCAATATCTTCATATGAAATCCAAGGGTAAGGCTCACGCTCAGTGGAAGGTGATGACACTGTCTCCATTCGCCTAATGAGTGCGCGAATTCTCGCCAACAATTCCTCAAGTGCGAACGGTTTGATTAAATAATCATCTGCGCCAGCATCAAGTCCGCGCACCCGGTCACCTACATCATCCTTCGCTGTGAGCATCAGAATGGGCATTCGAAGTCCTGCTTCCCGAACGCGACGGCAAACCTCCCAACCGTCGATGCCTGGCATCATCACATCAAGCACAAGGAGATCCGGCTCTTGCTGCCGAATCGACTCTAATCCTTCCGCACCATTACGAGCCGTCCGCACACCGTATCCTTCGAATGCCAGCCCCCGCCGTAACATGGAGGTGATTTTCTCGTCATCGTCAATGACAAGAATGGATGATTTCACAGGAACTCCCCCCTGTTTCGCTACACATACAATCTCTACTTCCTATGTTAAAAAAAAAGAAGGCAGCATGCAACGGTCTGAAGCCGTTATGCCACCGTAAATCTAAGCTTTATTGCGCAATTTGCATGTTCATATCCCCTACCATCACACGTATCGAAATTTGCTTCTTGCTGCGCATCACATTCAGGCTGAGTTCATCGCCCGGTTTCTTGCCGCTGACGATTTTCTGCAGTCCTTGGACATCTTTAATCTCCTGGTTATCAATAGCAAGCACGACATCATACACTTGAAGCCCTGCCTTGTAAGCAGGCGATCCGAACAGCACTTCTGTGATAAAGGCGCCATTCGTATTTTTTAACCCCAAATCCGCCACGTATTCTTGCGGCACATTGCCCATGCGAATACCGATGTACGGTCGTGGAATAGCCTTGTTTGCTTTTAGTGAATCCAATACGCCGCTCACCGTACTCGTTGGAATTGCGAAACCGATGCCTTGAGCTTGTGCATTGACGGCCGTATTGATACCTATGACTTCGCCTTTCAAATTGAGCAACGGCCCGCCAGAATTGCCCGGATTAATCGAAGCGTCCGTCTGGAGCAACGTCTGGTAATTACGGGTTCCATCACTATCTGGGATTTTAATGGTTCGCTCCTTCGCAGACAGCACGCCTACGGTGACGGTGTGATCGAATTCATAAGGATTACCGATGGCAACGACCCAATCCCCCACACGAATATTCTCTGAATTGCCCATCGGCAACGTCGGGAAGGAACCCTCGCCCTCAACTTTCAGCACGGCAAGATCCATCTCGTATGCGGTACCAAGCACTTTGGCTTTGTAAGGCTCTTTACGTCCCGAAACGACGACACGTACTTCGGTAGCGCCATGTACAACGTGTTCGTTCGTCAGAATATAACCGCTCGGATCGAAGAAGAAGCCTGAGCCCGCGCCTACTTGCACGAGATTCCCTTGGTTTGGTTGCGATGGCTGTTGATCGGGAACCTCGAAAAAATCACCAAAAAATTCACGGAAAAATTCGTCGCTGAATCTGCTGTTCCCGCCTTGCATAGACGATCGATTCGCGAAAGTCTCGATTTTGACGACAGCCGGTGAAGCGATTTCCACTAACTCTGAAATCGTGTTAGGCCGGACAATATCTACAGCTGCCGTCGTCACAGCACTCGTTGTGCCAGCTGATGATGTCATCTGGATTTGACTTTCTACCGGCGCTTGTTCGACAACCACTTCACCGGAGAACAAATTCATGCGATCACTCGCAAACATCAAGCCACCGACAACCAATGCGCCTGCAAGGAACGAAGTAAGTACAGTACGGAATGTCGAACGACGAGGCGGACGAGGTTGTGCAGCGGTCATCTGTACCGGATACGGTCTCAAATCACGTGCAGGTGTGACTTCCACCGTCCCCTCCGTTTCCCGAGGCGGAACTTTCCCATACGTAAAATAGTGGTACTCTTTGTCTTTCTTGTAGTCATCATCCATCATTCTCAACCTCCCATGCGCGATTTCAAGGTTCGCTCTCTGATTTCTATCGTGCACCATGAACCTTAAAATCACATGAAAATCGGTTAAAAATCAGATGAAGATGACGACTTAACCCATTCTTTCTCAAGGCTAGCAAGCACTTTACGCCCTTCTTGAACATCGTTGTCATCGATGGCAGCATCCGGATCAAGCGGTGCTTGAAATTGGTCAACGAATGCGCCCAACGTTCGGACTTGAGCCGCTGGATCATTACCTGTGCGATACAAGTGTCGCAAGACGAACGGCTGGCCGATCCGCACTCGCGTGCCGGGTTGTGGCGCGGCTGGATCAAGCGATCCATGTTCCACTCGGAACGGAATCCGTAACCATACGGTTTGCGGTTCCCCATCGAGTACACGATCGAAATACCCATTCTGGTAATCCCAGTTACCCCCAAGGATGAATTGATACCGAGCAACGCATTGTTCCAACTCGCTATAGTCGCAAGTGATGTCCTCAAGCCTGGAATGCAGTGCAATCAAAGAAATCCCTCCTGTTGATTTGAACGACATAAGAAAATAGCAAACCTTCTTCCCATCGGAAGGAAGGTTTGCTTTGTTGATGAATGCTACATTGCCATGTTTATTTGTCGTTCTGCTGGCGGGACTCACTCTGAGCAGCGCGCTTCATTTCTGTGCGTGCCGCTTCTTCAGCAAATTCGGCATTGTATTTATTGTTTTGTGCGTTCATGCTGGTGTTATTGTTATTATTATTGTTGTTGTTTCTGTTCTTTGCCATTGGTGTTCACCTCCACAACTGTATTATAACCAGTTATATCGAAAGCTTGCGGAGATGATCTTCCAAAATGAGGTTGTTGAGACGCTCAAGTTCTGCTTCTGTTAACTTCCCGCTACCTTTGCGCACCAGACGCACCTTGACGTTCTTCTTGCCCCACTCGTCATAAACTTGTTGTTTGGTTTGAAAGTAGAGATCTATTTTTTTACCTCGAATGGCAGAGCCCGTATCTGCAACGACACCATATCCGTATCCCGGCACATGCAAGATCGTTCCAATGGGGAAAATGTTGCGGTCCGCAGCAATCGTTGAGAATACGTCTCTGCGAACTTTCACGCCGGAATATGTAATGCCGTAGGAAGGATGCCCCGGGTTTTTGCCGGTAGATTCAACTCCCGCATAATACCCTGTCGCCGTGACCTCAATCTCATCGAATGTACGCCAATCCATCGCATGAAAGACAGGCGCAACTTTCGATATTCGCATCCATTGGTGTTTTGTGACGGTCTCGGTCTGTAGCTTCTGAACGATCGTTGGACGGTCAGGCTTCCGATCCCATTGGTGTTCAATCCGTTGCTCCGTTGTTCGCTCCGTTGTTCGCTTCGTCTTAGCAACCACAGCACTCGGTGCAAAACTTGAGAGAAATAGGATCAGGAGAAGACTAGCCATGAACCAACGTAACGTTTGTAATTCACTTACATTCATCTCAATACAACCCTCCCATATCCAGAGCATTTCCAAATATAAGTGACCTTATACAGGAAAACGTTCTATCTTTCATAGGGAGGGCTGAAAGAAACACGATTAATAGATTTTGCCGCCGATGTCCTCTAAAATCATCGTTGCAGCCGAAGCAACGGAATGGGTGCCAATATCGCCATCACTGCGCTTTCGGATCGACACGGTGCCGGCTTGCCGCTCATTCTCGCCAACGACGAACATGTAAGGGATTCGTTCCAACTGCGCTTCGCGAATTTTATAACCGAGCTTCTCATTGCGGGCATCGACTTCTACACGAATGCGGTGCCCTTGTAATGTTTGTTGTACCTCATTCGCATAATCTGTGAATTTATCCGATACGGGAATGACGGTCACTTGAACCGGAGCAAGCCAAGTTGGCAATGCACCCGCGAAGTTCTCTAACAGAAACGCCGTCATACGTTCCATCGTCGATATGATCCCGCGATGAATGACAACCGGCCGATGCTTCTGGCCATCTTCACCTACGAATTCCAACTCAAAGCGCTGTGGCAATAAGAAATCCAGTTGTGCTGTTGAGAGTGTTTCTTCTTTCTTCAACGCTGTACGGATTTGCACATCCAGCTTCGGGCCATAGAAGGCTGCCTCACCCTCGGCTTCGTAATAAGGCAACTCCAAATCTTCAACCACTTCTTTCAACATGCGCTGTGACATCTCCCACATCGCATCGTCAGGGTAATATTTCTCATGGTTATTCGGATCGCGATATGATAAGCGAAAACGATAGTCATGAATACCGAAATCTTCGTAGACTCGACGAATCAACTGCACTACGCGGGAAAATTCAGCCTTAATCTGGTCCGGACGACAAAAAATATGCGCATCGTTCAACGTCATCGCACGCACACGATGCAACCCTGTTAAGGCACCGGACATCTCATACCGATGCATCTGTCCGAGCTCCGCGACACGAATCGGCAAATCACGATAACTGCGCATGTCACTCTTGTAGATCATCATATGGTGCGGGCAATTCATCGGCCGCAACACCAATTCCTCGTTGTCCATGATCATCTTCGGAAACATATCTTCTTGGTAATGATCCCAGTGCCCCGATGTTTTGTACAGTTCAACATTGGCGAGTACAGGTGTATAGACGTGGCTGTATCCGAGCGATTCTTCCAAATCTACGATGTAACGTTCCATAATGCGCCGCAACTTGGCACCGCGAGGTAGCCAGAGTGGCAACCCTTGTCCCACTTCACGCGAGAAGGTGAACATCTTGAGCTCGCGCCCCAATTTCCGGTGATCACGTTTCTTGGCTTCTTCGAGCAGCATCAGATGTTCATCCAGTTGGGCTTGCTTCGGGAATGCCGTTCCGTAAATACGCTGCAACATCTTGTTCTTGGCGTCCCCCCGCCAATACGCACCTGCAACGCTCAGTAATTTAAACACACGCAAGCGTCCTGTGGTCGGCACGTGCGGTCCACGACATAAATCAAAAAACTCCCCTTGATCGTAAAGGGAGATCGGTTCATTCCCCGGGATCGCGTCGATCAATTCCAGCTTCAAGGGATCATTCGCAGCTGTAAAAATCGCACGCGCTTCCTCTCGGCTCACTTCACGACGCCCGATGGGCAAATTCTCGTTCGCAATCCGCTCCATCTCTTTCTCAATTTTCACAAGATCTTCCGCCGAAATGGGCGTCTCCAGATCAATATCATAATAAAACCCATCTTCGATAACAGGCCCAACACCAAGTCGCACACGATCCGCACCATAAATACGCTTGATCGCTTGAGCCATTAAGTGGGCTGTGCTGTGACGCAATACTTCAAGACCATCCACGCTATCTGCGGTCACGATTTCAACGGCTGCGTCTTGCGTGAGTTCCGTCGTTACATCCACAACTTTCCCATTCACTTTTCCAACTAACGCATTTTTTTTCAATCCCGGGCTAATGGACCCTGCAATACCTTCGATCGTGACACCTGCTTCATACGTCCTCACAGATCCATCGGGTAAAGTCACTTGTACTTGTGCCATACATCCTCTTCCTTCCTGTTCATCTGCTTATAAACACAAAAAAACATTCATCCCTTAGGGACGAATGTGTTGATTCGCGGTTCCACCCTCGTTCGTTGCTTCGTTCATCTGGTTGAGGCAACGCACTTCATTCATTCGTTCGATAACGGGATCGACCCGGTGCCAATTGCTACGGTACATCCTTCCTACATTATAGGGATCCTCACCCATCAGGTCAAGGGAAAATGCACATTCTGGATACAGATGCTGCAAGAACGGCAAATTTCTGCACGCCCATCAAAAATGGTTGCAATGGTTCGAATCACTTGCTGATCAGGCGACGACGTGTGGATATACAGCTTTCCTGGAGATGCATGAATCAGTGTGCTGACGATGACATCTTCAACATGCAACTCTTGATCGACCATGCCGAGCGCGAAGGCGCTGGATTCGATTCTTTCGAGCGGCTGCAATTGCGCGTTCAAAAGCATGAATTGTTGATTCCCACGATGCACAAGATGCACGAACGGAACTTTCGCTTCTTGCACATCCACAAAATATTTTAAGAGTGAAATAAACTCCTGGTACTGCCGATCGACAATCCATTCGTCCACAGCATACGTTACGGTTTCCTTAATCTGGTTCGAGTACCCCGAAGCACGAAATCGGATAAACCCTTCGATGTTCAAAAATGTTTCCGTGGTGAAATACGTTTCCAATGCGGAAGTAAGTGCACGAAACCGACTCGTATCTTGCGATGGACCAAGCAAATCACGGCAATGGCCGGCAATAGCCCGGACAGCTTCTTGATTGACGGGGTCGATCTGTTTGTAAACCCAATGCGCAATGATGCGGTCTTCATACGCTTGGATGATCGCTTCCGCTAATACGGAGGATAGCTGATGGAGGGCGTGTTGTGCGCGTATTTTCGCTTGCTTGCTTGCCGCCATGTCGCATACGATGCCTGTCCCGCCGGGGAGCGGCACTTGGCGGAGCTCGCATGCCTCACCCAAGTTCGATTTCCCTAGCATGCGACGCAGTTGTTCTGTCAATTGCGTAGCATCGATCCGGGTGGGCTCTACAAGCAACGTAAACCATTCCACGACATCCCCTCCTATACGTTTCTAAAAGTATATGGTCAACACGCAAGGGATATACAACCAATCCATGGAAGGCCAAAGAAACAAAAAAATCGCCCTTCCGGTGAGAAGGACGACGTCACTCGTAACGGTCTATTCGATTTCGCGCTTGGCTTGTTCGAACGCCTGAGCTAAATCTTCAATGAGATCATCCACGTGTTCGATACCGACGGAGAAGCGTAACAGCGTTTCATCAATGCCTACACGGCGGCGAATATCTTCGGGAATATCCGCGTGTGTTTGCACCGCGGGGTAGGTCATCAACGATTCTACACCGCCTAAACTTTCTGCGAACGCGATCAGTCGGATGTGGCGAAGAATCGGCTCAATCGTGCGCGCATCTTTCATCCGGAATGAGAAAATTCCTGTGTTACCAGACGATTGCCGGTTCTGAATATCAAATCCGGGGTGCGCTGGCAATGCCGGATAGAACACAGCGGATACCATCTCGTGAGATTGTAGCCACTGTGCGATGCGCACCGCATTGGATTGATGACGTTCCATTCGCAACGCCAACGTCTTCAGGCCACGCATCAGCAACCATGAATCTTGCGGACCCAGTACAGCACCAATCGAATTGTGTAAGAAGGCGATCTGCTCAGAAAGTTCTTGTCCTCGCGTGACGATCAGACCCGCTAGCACGTCATTGTGCCCAGCCAAGTATTTGGTCGCGCTGTGCACGACGAGATTCGCACCTAATTCCAACGGGCGTTGGAAGAATGGCGTAAGAAGCGTGTTGTCAACGATCACGAGCAGTTGATGTTGCTTGGCCCATTCGCTGACACGCGCGATGTCGGTGATCATCATGAGCGGATTGGTTGGGGTTTCAATTAAGATCGCTCGTGTTGAACCTGGTCGAATGAGGGTCTTCATCGCTTCTATATCATTCGTATCGACATACGATGCGCTTAACCCAAAACGACTCATCACTTTCTCCATCAACCGATACGTACCGCCGTATAAATCCACACTCATCAACAGATGATCGCCGCTTTGGAACAACATCATCACGTTCTGCAAGGCCGCCATACCGCTGCTGCATGCGAAGGCAGCATCTCCGGATTCAAGCACTGCGAATGCATCCTCTAGTACTTTGCGTGTGGGCGATTTTGTTCTTGCATAATCGAATCCTGTGCTCTGTCCCAGTCGCGGGTGACGGAAGGCTGTCGCCTGATAGATCGGATAACTGACTGCGCCCGTCACAGGATCTTCCAAGGAACCAATTTGGGCAAGCCGACTTTCGATGTGTTTCATGCTCTCTCTCCTATGCCAATGTAAACAATTTGCAATTAATGGGCCGCACCCAATTCGTAGGGGGTCTCTTGATACACATAATAATTCAACCAATTCGAGAACAGCAGACTGGCATGAGCTTTCCAGGTTGATCTCGGCTCTTGTGTAGGATCATCATCTGGAAAATAGTTAATAGGAACTGCAATGTTCATGCCTCTTAACACATCTCGTTCATATTCCTTCTTTAACGTATCTGCGTCATATTCGGAATGGCCTGTCACAAAAACGTGTTTTCCATCTTTGGATATAGCCAGATAAACACCGGATGCCTCCGATACCGAAAGCACATCCAGATTCGGTTCATTCAACAAATCTTCTAACCGCAGGTCGGTGTGCCTGCTTTGCGGAGCATAAAACACTTCGTCAAAACCGCGAATCAGACTTACATTCGATTTCAGTAACGTATGGGGAAACACGCCGAATATTTTTTCAGGCACATCAAATTTTTGGATGCCATACTTATAATACAAACCCGCTTGAGCTGCCCAACAAATATACATCGTTGATGTAACGTTCACTTGTGCCCACTGCATAATTTGTTGTAGTTCTTCCCAATAATTCACTTGCTCGAATGGGAGATGCTCAACAGGTGCACCTGTAATGATCAAACCATCGAATTGCTCATGACGAATATTATCGAATGTCTTGTAGAATAGAGCCAAATGTTCAGCTGAGGTGTTTTTGGACTGATGGGTTTGCGGATGGATGAACGTCACTTCAACTTGCAACGGCGTGTTGCTTAGTAGCCGAAGCAACTGTGTTTCTGTCGTTTCTTTCGTCGGCATTAAATTGAGGATCACAATACGCAACGGACGAATATCTTGGTGGAAAGCACGGGATTCATCCATAACGAAAATATTCTCACGCGCTAGTATTTCTTTCGCAGGCAGATGGTCTGGAATTTTAATCGGCATATGAAATCACTCCTTAACAAGATCATCCAAAATCATCATCACAAATAAATAAAACGCCATTCTTGTGAGAGAAAGGCGTTACAAGGTTTGATCTGTAAACATCCTGCTCTCATCTCTCAGAAATCGTACTCATTTCCGCAAGATTTAGCACCGTGCTCGAACACTACTTTCGGGTTCGCGTCGGTTGCCGGGTGTCATCGGGCTAGTCCCTCCACCTGCTCTTGATAAGAGTGCGCTACTATGCAGTTATTTGTAACACTTGTTTATCATGTTACGGATTATTGATTCGGAAGTCAAGCGTTCGTTAAGATCGTTGATTCAGCGTAAGGACAAGGCTATACTTGGGTCGTAATATAAGCACATGGGGGCGATCGTATGAAGGTACGGCTCGTACAGAATGGACACTTTACGCCTATTGATGATGTTGTTCAGACAACATCACCTCCTTCGGATGGGTTTTATTGGATTGATGCGCGACCCGAAGACCTAGAAACATTACAACCGTTATTTCAATTGCATGAGCTCGCTGTGGAGGACTGTTTGGCGGAGGAAGAGCAACGCCCCAAATTCGAAATTCATGAAGACCATTACTTTGTTGTCGTGAACAGCATCCGATTTGATGATGAGGAATTTTTCTTGCGCGCGGTCAATATTTTTTTAGGAAAATCATTCCTGATCACCGTCACCAAGCAGAAGGTGAATGAAATCCGCGCAGTCAAGCCTGTATTATTGGAAGAACAAGTCAATACACCCGACCAGTTTCTGTATCATCTTACCGATCTTATCGTATATAACTATTTTCATGTAGGCGACCGGATTGAAGACAAGATTGAAAAGCTCGAAGAAGATATTCTGATGCGAACGAAAAAATCGCATCTCAACGAAATCATTG
>JBILCM010000031.1:0-27525 GCA_044353165.1 Paenibacillus sp. | reverse complement strand
CAATGTATCGTTAGCCTAGAATTTGCCTTGCAAATAGGAAAGCCCTATGCCTAATGTTGTGATCAAGGCAACTCCATTGAACGGGTTGCACAGGTTGGGCGAGGGTTTCTTTTCTTGAATACGACGCAAAGTAGGTGCTGCCTTTGGAAAAAAAACGCAATTGGATCGTTGGATCCAGACAAAGTCCATTGGCGATGACACAGACAAAACAAGTCATCGAAGATTTGCAAGCGATCTGTGCACAGCACGGATTACACTACACCTTCGAAATCGCGCCCATTGTGACGAAGGGAGACCGTTTACTCGATGTGTCGTTATCCAAAGTAGGCGGCAAAGGCTTATTCGTGAAGGAAATCGAGCAGGCATTGTTAGATGGCGTTATAGATTTCGCCGTACATAGCATGAAAGATATGCCGACGATATTGCCAGAGGGTTTGATCATCGGTTGTATTCCATTGCGGGAAGATGTTCGTGATGCACTGATTTCTAAAGATGGGGTGACGTTGCACCAATTGCACAACGAAGCGACAGTCGGCACGAGTAGTTTGCGTCGAGGATGCCAACTCAAGGCGGTTCGGCATGATTTCGTCATTGAACAACTGCGAGGGAATATTGACTCTCGTATCTCGAAGTTGGCAACATTACCGCTTGATGGAATCGTATTGGCTGCAGCGGGTTTGCGGCGTATGCGATGGGAACATTTGATAACAGAATACATTTCACCAGAAATTTGCGTTCCTGCAGTAGGTCAAGGCGCTTTGGCACTGGAGTGCAGAGAACAAGACGAACAATTGCTCGAGTTACTCAATCGATATCATCATAAGCCGACTTCAGTGGCTGTTGTAGCAGAGCGAACGTTCCTGCATGAATTAAACGGAGGTTGTCAAGTTCCCATCGGAGCGTATGCAACTGTATTGGAAGGTAGGAATGGGAAGCAGATTATAACACTTTTAGGGATGGTAGGCTCACCCGATGGACGAATCGTCATGAGAGATTGTCTACAAGGGGATGATCCCGTTTTATTGGGAAAGCAACTCGGAGAGTCATTATTGGATCGTGGTGCAGACCGAATTCTCGACGAAGTACGACAAGGGTTGGGATAATGCAAACACCATTATTCGGCAAGAAAGTGGTCATTACGCGTGCTCGTCACCAATCGGGACTATTCGTTCAAGCGATCACGAAACTTGGCGGTGATGCTGTATTATGTCCGGTCATTGCAACTGTTGCCATTACAACCGATGCCGCTATGGTTGCGTATGAACAAGCTCTCCAATGTTTGGAATCGTATGATGCTGTGTTATTTGCGAGTGCAAATGGTGTGAAGTATTTTTTTGAAATTTGTGAGCAACTGCAGACGGATGTTCAGCAATTACGTAGTACCCGGATATATGCGGTAGGTCCTAAAACCGCAGATGCCCTTCGTTCCCGGGGATTGTCGGTTGAACCACTCCCAATGCACTATCAAGCGAGTGAACTTGCCAACGCATTATTGAAGGAACAACGAGGCAAGCTGCGAGTGTTGCTCCCTCGCGCTTTAGTCGCTAGGCCAGAACTGCCTGCATTGCTTCAGTTACAAGGACACGATGTAATTGAATTACCCGTATATGAAACGATTCCGTCTGAGGAAGGTTTGGCTCCAACCATTCAACTCTTTCATGAAGGTAAAATCGATTTTGTGACGTTCACAAGTCCTTCAACGGTTCGAAATCTGGTATTATTGTTGCGCAACAATGGTATTGCAAATCCTCATTTTTTTTTGCAAGGCCCCAAGATTGTTTGCATTGGTCCAGTCACGGCAAAAACCGCGACAGAAATAGGTTTGCATGTGGATGCAATCGCAGCGCAATCAACCATCGAATCGCTGATTACAACCTTGCTGGAAATTAATTCGTAAATGGAGGGCATGACCATTGCACTATCCAACAATTCGACATCGCAGGTTACGAGGTTCGAATGCGCTTCGTTCTATGGTTCGCGAAACAAGAATATCCACCGATCAATTCATTTATCCATTATTTGTAACAAGTGGATTCGGGATCAAGGAACAGATCCCTTCCATGCCGAATGTATTTCATATGTCATTGGACCAGTTACCTCAAGAAATCGCAGAGCTACAATCGCTAGGTATTCGAGCTGTGCTCTTGTTTGGTGTCCCTGAGACCAAAGATTTGCAGGCAACAGCAGCCTCAGATGATGAAGGGATCGTACAGCAAGCCATCCGCACAATTAAACAAGCAGACCCTGGGATGCTAGTCGTCGCTGATACGTGCGTATGTCAATATACAACGCATGGTCATTGCGGGATCGTTGAGCATCACATTCACAAGGGGCATACAGTTATCCATAATGATGCTTCGCTTGAATTGCATGTGCGAACCGCTGTATCACAAGCACGAGCGGGCGCTGATATTATTGCACCCTCAAATATGATGGATGGCTTTGTGACTGCCATCCGTCAAGGGCTTGATGAGCACGGTATGGAATACGTCCCAATAATGTCCTATGCTGTAAAATATGCATCAGCTTATTACGGGCCATTCCGAGAAGCAGCCCATTCTGCCCCGCAGTTCGGTGATCGTAAGACATACCAGATGGATCCTGCGAACGTTCGAGAGGCATACCGCGAAGCCCATGCTGACGTCCTAGAAGGCGCGGATTTCCTCATGGTGAAGCCGGCTCTTGCCTACCTAGACGTGATATCTGGTCTGCGACAGCGATTCGATCTGCCGATTGTAGCGTACAATGTGAGCGGTGAATATAGCATGGTGAAAGCTGCGGCCATGAACGGATGGCTTGACGAACGTACGGTTGTTATGGAAACATTGCTAGGAATGAAACGTGCGGGTGCGGATGTGATCATTACGTATCATGCGAAAGATGTTGCTCGGTGGTTGCAACAAGAATAAACTACACATTCCGATCTGAAGGGAGACCTTATGGAATACAACGATTTGTTCCTCAAAGCATGCCATCGAGAAAGCACAGATCGTGTCCCGGTGTGGTATATGCGACAAGCGGGACGTTATGATCCTGAATATCGTGCTGTGAAAGAAAAATATTCGTTATTAGAAATTTGCGCACAGCCTGAATTGGCCGCACAAGTGACACTCATGCCCGTACGAAAATTAGGTGTTGATGCAGCGATTCTGTATTCGGACATTATGAATCCCGTTGCCTCCATCGGCATTGATTTTGACATTGTTAAGGATGTGGGACCTGTTGTTCACAATCCCATTCGTTCAAAATCGGATGTGGATGCGCTGCGACCAATTGATGTGGAAGGTGATCTCTCCCATATACTTCAAACCATCCGCATTCTGGATCGGGAATTGACAATTCCGTTGATCACATTCGTTGGTTCACCATTCACGATTGCAAGTTATTTGATCGAAGGTCGTCCATCCAAGACATATCGATTAACCAAGAGCATGATGTATGCTGAGCCCGAACTTTGGCACGCATTAATGAATAAGCTCGGAGATATGGTGATCGCCTATGCGTTGGCTCAATGCGCCAATGGTGCGAAAGCCATCCAATTGTTTGACAGCTGGGTTGGTGCATTATCACCGCAAGATTTCAAGCTCTACGTCCTTCCAGTCATTGAACGCATCTTCCATGAACTATCTCATCTACCGCAGCCCAAAATCTATTTCCCTGGTGTCGCATCGGGTGAATTATTGCCGCAGCTTGGGCGTTTGAAAGCGGATGTAATCGGTTTAGATTGGAGGGTGTCGATCCGGGAGGGTCGCCGTAGGTTGGGTGATCGATTCGCTGTGCAGGGCAACCTTGATCCGTATGTCCTCACGGCACCGATGAATATAATCAAATCCCAAGCAGCTGCAATCCTTGATGAAGGGATGGAGAAACCAGGATACATTTTTAATTTTGGTCATGGTTTGTTTCCTGAAGCATCATTAGAAAAACTGCAGGAATTGACCCTGTTTGTTCGCGAGTATACAGAACAACGAAGGAGGTAAATTCGAATGAATACACCCTTGGGAAGCAACAAAGAGACGGTTGGGGTTTTGGTCATGTCTTATGGTACCCCAGAAAGCTTGGATCAAGTTGAGGCTTATTACACGCATATACGAAGGGGCAGACCGCCTTCACAGGAGCAACTTGACGATCTTGTACGGCGGTATGATGCGATCGTGGGCGGGTTTTTCCCGTTACGTCGCAATACAGACCATCAAGTTCAAGCTTTGCAAGAAACGTTGCATACGCTTGCCCCGAATGTTAATTATGTTTGCTATCAAGGATTAAAGCATGCTTTGCCGTTTATCGAAGATGGTGTTCGTACCATGGTTGCTGATGGCATTCAACGCGCGATTGGTATCGTATTGGCGCCACATTATTCAACGATGAGTGTAGGCAGTTACATCAAACGTGCCCAATCAACCGCTGAAGAACTCGGGATCCACATGGAATTTATCGAAAGCTATCATCTCCATCCCAAATTAATTACGGCGATTTCCCAACGAGTTGTTCAAGCGTTGGAGCGGTTCACGGAAGTCGAATCTGAAGAAGTTCGTGTCTTATTCACAGCGCATAGTTTGCCAGAACGCATTCTGCAAATCAAAGACCCTTATCCAGAACAGTTACTAGAGACGGCACGCGCTATAGTGGCCCAGACCGGAATAACGAATTGGCAATTCGCGTGGCAAAGTGCAGGTCAGACAGGTGAACCATGGCTTGGTCCTGACATCCTCGAAGAACTCGAACGAATCCACCAAGATGAAGGCACGGATTATGCCTTAATTTGCCCGATCGGGTTCGTGTCTGAACACCTGGAAGTGTTGTATGATTTAGATATTGAAGCACAAGCGCTGGCGCGGCGGCTTGGGTTGCACCTAGAACGCACAGCTATGTTAAACACTGAACCGCTCTACATGGAAACATTAGCGGAGGCCATCGATAGCTTGCGTTCAAGATGGGAAGCGAACTGAACATGGTATACGATGAGAAAAAAAAAGACCCTCACATCGTGATTATTGGCGGCGGTATTACGGGTTTAAGTGCAGCATACTACAGTATGCAATTATTCCACGAGGCTGGAATGACTCCAAGAGTGACCTTGTTGGAGTCAACGGATCGGTTCGGGGGAAAAATTCAAACGCTTCGCCGCGATGGTTATGTGATTGAGCGAGGGCCGGATTCGTTCTTGGCTCGCAAATGGCCTATGACGGAACTCGCAACAGAGTTAGGCATAGAGCAGGAGTTAACTCCACAGTCTATCACCGGGAAAAATACGTTTATCCTTAAGCGAGGGAAGTTGCACCGTATTCCGCAAGGGCTTGTGTTGGGTGTACCTACCGAGTGGAAGCCATTCCTGACAAGTAACCTGATTTCTTGGCGTGGCAAGGCAAGAGCAGCACTAGATCTGGTGTTGCCAGCCCGCCGAACGAATGAAGATGAGTCGTTGGGTGGATTTTTACGCAGGCGATTAGGCAGCGAAGTTGTGGATTTCGTCGCTGAACCACTGCTGTCTGGGATATATGCAGGGGATGCAGATGCACTCAGTCTCATGGCGACGTTCCCGCAGTTTCGAGAAGTGGAGCAGAAATTTGGGAGTTTAATTTTGGGTTTACATCGCAATACAGGCGCGTCGGGAAATCCAACTACGTCTGCATCTACTTTACCCAAACATGCTCTTGGCAGCACATTCTTAAGTTTCAGAAGAGGGTTGTCTTCGATCACGGAGAAACTTGAAGAAGTGCTTCGCGCTCGAGGAGTCCATCTCCGGACGCATGCCTTGGTCCATTCGATACGTTCAGAGCATACGGATCTTGCACAGGTGAGCGTTTCTTTAGAGAATGGCGAACGATTGGATGCATCGATCGTGATCGTGACTACGCCGCCATCGACATTGCATCGTCTCATGCCGGAAGTTCAAGAGACGAATATTTTTGCTGACATGGCCTATGCATCGGTTGCCAATATTGTGCTTGCGTATAAATTGGATGAGATGACAACGCCATTGAATGGTTCGGGATTTGTCGTGCCTCGAACGGAGGGCAGGTTGATCACAGCATGCACATGGACCTCTTCCAAGTGGGGACACACGGCACCCGATAATCGTGTTTTAATCCGGTGCTATGTTGGCAGGATTGACGATGTTCGCTGGCAACAAATGAATGACAGGGAGCTGTCGGATGCCGTGCGCCGTGATCTCGAGGACATCATGGGAATTCGGGCGACACCGGAATTTATCGACATCAACCGATTGCACCAATCCATGCCGCAATATGGCATCGGCCATTTGCACAAAGTCAATAATTTGAGGATGGCGCTATCGAAAAAAAACCCTGCCGTCTTTGTGACCGGAGCAGGTTATGAAGGGGTCGGACTTCCGGATTGCATTCAACAAGCGAAGAAAACGGTTTTGCAGTCCCTGAAGTTTACAATGACTGAATCTTTGACAAATCGATCGTGAAGCCCTCTGGGATTGGAATCATCAACTTCACTCGTTCCATGTCTCGAATGACTTGCATGAGTGTTGATTTGGTAACGCCGCTCATACGAGCAAGCTCATCGTAATTCAAAGCCATCTTAATTGTTACCATGTTTCCTGTTCGTATGCCATTCTTGTTAGCGAACAAAATCAACGTTTTCACAACTCGGTGACGAGGATCCAAGAATGTGAGGTCATAAACATGATCGTTCGTATCACGCAGTCGCCTGCACAATTCCAACATCACATTCATACTAATATCGCAATTTTCTTTTAAAAGTTGAATAAAATCTTCGCTGCGAAACGTAAGGAACGTGCTGTTTTTGAGCACTTGAGCAGAAGCTGAACGGGGCTTGCCGTCAATGAGTGACAATTCGCCGAAGTTATCTCCGTCTTCAAATACGGATAACACTTTCTCTTCACCGCCACTCGACGTATAAATTTTGACAGAGCCTTTCACAATGATATAAAAGATGTCACCAGGCTCCTTCTCTCGAAACAAGATCGTTCCTTCTGGGAATGTTCTGCGTATATAAATACTCGAAAGTTTATTCAGCTGATCATCGTTAAGGTTTTGAAATAAAGGAACTTGCTTTAGAATGGATAACATGAACATCGCTCCTCGGTAACATTAGTATCATTCTAACATTGGATTTAACGGAAGGATAGGTGGGACGATCAAATGAGCAACCAAGGAAGACATGATGCACGATCGAAGGAACAATTCGAACGAGCCAAACGAATCATACCCGGAGGCGTCAATTCACCCGTTCGCGCATTCCGCTCTGTTGGACTGACCCCTTTCTTTGTCGACAGCGGCAAAGGTAGTTACATCTATGATATTGATGGGAATGCTTATATAGATTATATCGGCTCCTGGGGGCCCCTTATTTTAGGGCATGCGCACCCCCATGTTCTTTCTGCAATTATTGAGACGGCAGCTCGCGGCACCAGTTTTGGGGCCCCGACACAGTTGGAAACCATGATGGCCGAGCTTGTTTGTGAACGAATGCCTTCGGTAGAAGTTGTCCGCATGGTGAATTCAGGAACGGAAGCCACAATGAGTGCGCTTCGCCTGGCTAGAGGATATACAGGTCGACCGAAAATTGTGAAGTTTACAGGTGCTTATCATGGCCATGCGGATGCGTTGCTGATCAAAGCGGGATCAGGGGTTGCAACACTTGGCTTACCCGATAGCCCGGGTGTATTGCCAGGATTGGCAGAACACACAATCACGATCCCATACAATGATCAGGAATCCTTAGAAGTAGCGTTTCATAAATTCGGTGAACAAATTGCGGCAGTGATCATAGAACCCGTGGCGGGTAATATGGGAGTGGTTCCTCCAGAGCCTGGATATTTGCAATACGTTCGTAATATCACACAACGGTATGGAGCATTGCTCATTTTTGATGAAGTGATGACGGGCTTTAGGGTCCACCTTCACTCAGCACAAGGGCTTTATCATGTTTTGCCCGATTTGACGTGCATGGGGAAAGTGATCGGAGGCGGATTACCCGTCGGTGCATATGGGGGAAAGCGGGAAGTGATGGAACAGATTGCACCTAGCGGTCCCATTTATCAAGCGGGTACATTGTCGGGTAACCCTCTTGCTATGGCTGCAGGGCTAACAACACTCCAACTTCTTGGGGAACCTGGGGTATACGAAACTCTCGAACGACGCGCAGCACGACTGGAAGCAGGACTGACTCAGAATGCACGTGAGTTCGGAATTCCTTGCACCATCAATCGTGTAGGTTCTATGATTTGTCCGTTCTTCACAGACAAGCCAGTGAAGGACTATGACTCGGCCCTAACGTCTGATTTGAGTCGGTTTAATCGGGTGTTCGCGCGATTGTTGGACCGAGGGGTGAGTATTGCACCATCACAGTTTGAAGGTTGGTTTGTTTCGTTAGCTCATTCCGATCATGATATTGATCGAACGGTTGAGGCGCATTACGAAGCGTTGCGTTTGGAGTACAACGGACAAACCATGAATTGAAAACAGCCATTGTCCCTCCGGAACAAGAGGTAATGGCTGTTGGACAACGTTGTGTGCGTAGCGATGTTTAAGGAATAAATAAGGTTTGCCCCACTAGTAAGGTTTGTACATCCAGTCGATTGTAAGAGATCAATTCGCGACTGTTTGCATTATAACGCAATGCAATCGTCTCCAATGTATCGTCTTTCTGGACGATACAAATTTTGACTTTTCGGAATTTCGGTTCGTTGCTTGTGTGTTCCAACAATCTCTTTTTCCACTCCATTGTACCATTCAATGCCTCAGGGTTGTCATTCACACTTGGCGCGGCACTTTGCACCTCGGTCTGCGGAGGTTCTACAGCATCGGGAGGCTGGCTTACAAACGCAATTTTTATCTCTTGCGAATCGATCGTTTCTTCCATTTCTACCGCAGGTTGTTCTGGAATAACTTCTTCCATGGTTTGTTCAACCACGGGTTCAATGTTGGGTTCAATATTCAATGGCTCGACGATTTCCAAGACGGGTTCTTGTTGCTCTGCACGATGCGAAAATACCATTTCTTCTTCACCCACCGGTGAGGCATTGTACGCATTTTCCATGAGGACACCATCGATTGTGAGCACACCCGTCACATTCAGGCTTGTTGGGGATAACATTTCGACGTCGAGTTGATCGACTTCGATGTGAACGTCATTGATGTTGTGGATACGGTTCATTGGAAGCGTGATTTCTAAGGGTATTCGATGAGTGAGTTGTTCATAAGTGCGAAGTGCTGGATTGGAAATGTAAGTGCCCTGGAGCACCAAATGTCCTTTTAATAGCGCTTGTTCGTCTTGCGTTGTAATGTTAACCTCTGGGTATAGCTCCATACCGGTCAATTCACGAATCGTTGCTGCGTTGGATGCGAGGTCAACACGTTCGTAGAAATCAAAACGCAAACCGGGTAACGATTGGTCCAAGGGTATTCCTCCTTCTGCAACATGACTTAGGATTATGTATATGGGTCAAGTTCAATAAAAATGAAAAAGAAACCCCAAATACACCATGAAAAATAAAAACAACAGAAATACATCAAACGGGTTCGGCAAAATGAGCGTTCTGGCAAATTGAATGCAGATAAGAGGAAACATGACGGTTTTAATTCCGTATCGAACTTTCCACCACCATCTTGGCAATGGCCTCTCCCCTTCCTTGTTTGACTCCTAAGACGAATCCGGTTATTATGAAAAATATATGTTATGTGAATCGAACTCATGATCAAAACTAAATATTGACGTTGATCGGGAGGAGTACGCATGACGCCCAACAGAGAGCGAAACTGTAAGTTGCTGAGAAGTTTCGCAGGTTCCAGTATGCAGAAGTCGCCCGAGAGTCGCTTATATGAGTGGAGTAGTATAAGCCGGACCAACCGTTATTTGGATAAAGCGCCAGCATCGCATGGGATGGTGTTGGAAGTAAGGTGGTACCACGGAAGCTAGACCTTTCGTCCTTGTATAGGACGAAAGGTCTTTTTGCAAATAAGGAGGAAAAAAAATGACTGAACCCCAAACGTTTAACTTACCCACAACCTACGATCCGACCATCATTGAAAGCAAGTGGTATGAGCATTGGCTTCAACAAGGGTATTTCCAAGCCGGGAATCGTCCGGAGTCCCTTGCTTATACGGTTGTCATACCGCCTCCTAACGTCACAGGCGTACTGCATATTGGGCATTCTCTAGACAATACATTGCAGGACATCATGGTACGTTTCAAAAGGATGCAAGGGTACGACACACTCTATTTGCCAGGCACCGATCATGCTGGGATTTCAACCCAAGCCAAAGTTGAAGCGAAGCTGCGTGAGGAAGGTTTATCACGGTATGATTTAGGCAGGGAGAAATTTCTAGAACGAGTTTGGGAATGGAAAGAACATTATGCCAATTCGATTCATGAGCAATGGGGGAAAATCGGTCTGTCTCTTGATTATTCCCGGGAGCGTTTCACACTGGATGAAGGTTTGTCTGATGCGGTCCGTGAAGTGTTTGTTCGCTTGTATGAGAAAGGTCTCATCTATCGGGGTAAATACATTATCAACTGGGATCCTGAAGCAAGAACAGCTTTGTCTGACATCGAAGTCGAATACAAGGAAGTCCAGGGTGCTCTTTACCATCTTCAATACCCATTATTGGATGGGACGGGATCTATTACGGTAGCAACGACAAGACCGGAGACGATGTTAGGAGATACAGCCGTCGCTGTGCATCCGGAGGATGAGCGTTACAAACATCTGATCGGAAGTAAATTGGTTTTACCGATCGTTGGACGAGAAATTCCAATCATCGGTGATACCTATGTTGAGAAAGAGTTCGGCAGCGGTGCTGTAAAAATTACACCGGCGCATGATCCGAACGATTTTGAAGTTGGTCTGCGACATCAATTGCCGCAAGTGTTAGTTATGGATGAACGGGGATGCATGAACGCTAATGCGGGAATTTACGCTGGCATGGATCGTTTTGCATGTCGCAAGCAACTCGTGCACGACTTGGAAAAGCAAGGCGTATTGCTCCGTGTAGAAGAGCACATTCACCAGGTTGGACACAGTGAACGATCGGGTGCTGTAGTGGAGCCTTACTTGTCCACACAATGGTTTGTAAAGATGAAACCACTTGCTGAACGTGCAATTGCCCAACAAAAATCAAACCAAGGTGTACGATTTGTACCCGATCGATTTGAGAAAACGTATTTGCACTGGATTGAAAATATTCGGGATTGGTGTATTTCGCGTCAGTTGTGGTGGGGTCACCGCATTCCAGCATGGTACTGTGCAGATTGCGGCAAAGAAACAGTGAGCTCCCATGATCCAACAAGTTGTGTCCATTGCGGTAGTTTAAAATTGGAACAAGATCAAGATGTGCTTGATACTTGGTTCTCATCGGCACTATGGCCATTCTCGACGATCGGTTGGCCCAATGAGCAGGCTGCGGAATTTCAACGCTTTTATCCAACGAATGTTCTTGTCACAGGGTACGACATCATCTTCTTCTGGGTTGCACGCATGATTTTCACCGCACTTGAATTCACGGATCGAAATCCGTTCCAAGATGTATTGATTCACGGACTTGTGCGTGATGCACAAGGGCGGAAGATGTCTAAGTCGCTAGGTAATGGGGTTGACCCGCTTGAGGTCGTTGAGAAATATGGAGCGGATGCGATGCGCTTTATGCTTTCTACAGGGATTACGCCGGGTCAAGATTTGCGGTTTCGCTGGGAACGCGTCGAACAAGCTCGCAACTTCGCGAATAAAATTTGGAATGCCTCGCGATTTGTGCTCATGAATTTGCAACATGACGAACCCATTCGCAGCGGTAACCTAGATAAGGATCAATTGACGACTGCAGATCGATGGATTATGTATCGCTTTGATGTAACGGCCTCAACCGTGACACGTTTATTGGATCAATATGATTTTGGTGAGTCGGGTCGTGTGCTCTATGATTTTATATGGGATGATCTGTGTGACTGGTATATTGAATTTTCTAAACTTTCACTATATGGAGCGGATCCTGTAGCAAAGCAACGGACGAAGACCGTGTTAGTCACGGTGTTGGATCAAAGTTTGCGATTGCTTCATCCCTTCATGCCGTTCATCAC
Source organism: Paenibacillus sp. (assembly GCA_044353165.1). Lineage (GTDB taxonomy): Bacteria > Bacillota > Bacilli > Paenibacillales > YIM-B00363 > JBILCM01. The sequence continues at coordinate 15,456 of JBILCM010000031.1, read as the reverse complement.
GGAAGAAATATGGACGCATTTGCCTGTTGAAGGGAATACGATTACGCTTGCCTCATGGCCGCAACCTCAATTGGTTGATGAGCCGCCCCAAGAAGTTGCTGAGATGGAGTTTCTCATGGCCATCATTCGCGCTGTTCGGAATATTCGCGCCGAAATGAATGTGCCGATGAGCAAAAAAATTGAATTGATTGTGAAACCTGCTTCTTTACACTTCGAACATATCCTAAGTAGAAATCTGAAGGTGATTGAGAAGTTCTGCAACACATCTTCACTGCAAATTTCTGCTGTGGTGACGCCGCCAGACAAAGCGATGACCGCGCGCGTCACGGGTGCTGAATTGTATTTCCCGTTGGCAGGATTGATTGATCTTAACCAAGAAATCGCCCGGCTTGAGAAAGAATTAAACACATTGCACGGTGAAGTGGAACGCATAGAGAAGAAACTTGCCAATCCAGGATTCGTCAATAAGGCGCCTGCAACGGTGATTGAGGAAGAACGTTCTAAATTAGCTGAATATCTAAACAAACGAGAAAAAGTGCAATCCCGGATTATCGAGTTAAGGGGGGAGTGACCGTGTTTCACAGTTATCATGAGGCAATCAACTGGGTAACGAAGTTGATGCAAGCGCATGGAATCAAACCAGGACTCGAGCGCACCTATGCGATACTCGAGCGCTTAGGTCATCCAGAACGACGATTGAAATTCATCCATGTTGCGGGAACGAATGGCAAAGGATCGACATGCGCATTCCTTGCAACGATGATTCAAGGTGCCGGTTATGATGTTGGATTGTTTACCTCCCCATACTTAGAAAAATTTACGAACCGAATTCAATACAATGGGGAGAATATACCAGAGCATATTCTTCTTCAACTTGTGAATGAAATCAAACCCCTTGCTGATGAAATAGAACCGAAGCATGGTGCGTTAAGCATGTTTGAGATCAGTACAGTGCTTGCGATACAGTATTACGCCACTGTCAGTTATCCAGATTTTGTAATCTGGGAGACGGGATTAGGCGGACGTCTGGATGCAACGAATGTTGTCATTCCCATCGTTTCCGTGATCACGAACATTGGATGGGACCATATGGATGTGCTTGGCAACACAATAACTGCGATTGCACATGAGAAAGCAGGCATAATTAAGGCCGGTGTACCTGTTATTTCAGGTGCGATAGGTCATGATGCTGCAGCGGTCATTGGGGCAACAGCAAGAGCGAAAAACAGTACACTTTACACATTGAATGATCAATTCCGCGTTGAGACGAAGCATGTTCAAGAAGATCTGCAGCGGTTTGATTTTATAGGGCCTTTCCGAACACTTTGGGATGTTGAGATTACTTTGAATGGCGAGCATCAACAAATGAATGTCGCACTGGCTCTCATGACGATGGAAGTCCTTCGGCAATATTACGCCCTCGTCACGGATGATGAGGAGTTGTATACATCCGTGAAGCATACGACTTGGATGGGGCGCCTTGAGATGGTTTCGCGGTCACCTCGCATTCTGTTGGACGGCGCTCATAATCCTGAAGGGGCGCAAGCTTTGGTGAATGCACTTCAAACGGTGTATAACTTCAGAAAACTCATATTTGTGGTTGGAATGCTTAACAATAAGAATCATCATGATTATTTGAGGCATATACTACCTATTGTCGACACTTTGATTATTACGGAGCCTGCATTTTTCAAGAAACTGGACATTGAGCATTTCGCTGGCATGGTGAAGGAATGTATGGCCGAACAGCCTCAACCGGTTGAACTCATCCAGATTTCAGATTGGAAATCAGCTATTGAGGAAGCAAAACATCGGTCAGAGCCTGACGATTTAATTGTAATTACGGGTTCACTCTATTTGTTGTCGGATGCTCGCGCTTGGATTCTGGGTCATTCCGACAGCCAAAAAGGTTGGTGAGAACAGATGAGTATAACCGAGCAACATGTGCATTTTATCGGAATTGGGGGTTATGGCATGAGTGCCATTGCCCGTGTGATGTTGGAAATGGGTTATCGTGTTTCGGGTTCGGATGTCGCACAGCAAGAATTAACAGATAAATTAGCGGCGCAAGGTGCAGAGGTTTATATTGGGCATGAGGCCAAACACGTGCAAGGTGCAAATCTCGTTGTTTACTCGACCGCTCTTTCCAAGGATAACGTGGAGATGACGGCAGCGGAAGCATTGAACATTCCGCTTATTCATCGTTCCCAAATGCTTGCTCGTCTGCTCAATTCGAAGAATGGCGTTGCAGTTGCTGGTGCCCATGGCAAAACGACAACATCGTCCATGATCGCATTGGTGATGGAGCAGTGCGGTTGTGAACCCACGTATATCATTGGTGGAGAGATCATGAATAATGGCAGTAACGCCAAAGCAGGAAGAGGAGAATATGTGGTAGCCGAAGCAGATGAAAGTGACGGCTCATTCTTGCAGTATTTTCCTTCCTTGGCTGTAGTCACGAATATCGAAGCGGACCACCTGGAAAATTACGGTGGGGATTTTACCCGCTTGAAAGCGGCATATGTTACTTTCTTGAATCAAACCAAACCTGATGGAAAGGCCATTGTGTGTTTCGATGATCCCGTGATTTCCGAATTATTACCGAGTATAACCGCGAATCTCATTACTTATGGGACACATCCAGACGCCTCCTATCGTGCCGTGAATATTACGCTAGGCGATCGGCGAGCTGCTTTTGATGTAGAACGGCAGGGCCAAGTCATCGGACGCGCACAATTGTCGGTTCCAGGGCATCACAACGTGCTGAATGCTTTAGCAACAATTATTGTTTGTTTGGAAGCAGGGATTGCATTCGAATCGATTGTGACCGCATTGCACGAGTTTCAAGGAGCCAAACGGCGTTTTCAAGTGTTAGGCGATGCTGATGGCATTCTGGTCATCGATGACTATGCACACCACCCTACTGAGATTTCAGCGACAATCACCGCGGCCAAAGCAACCGGCAGACGCATCATTGCCGTATTTCAACCTCAACGCTACACGAGAACTTTCTATTTGCTTGATGCTTTTAGCCGTTGTTTTACCGAAGCAGACGAAGTGATCATTGTCGATATTTACTCACCGGCCGGGGAGAAACAGATTGAGGGAGTTTCTGCAGCACGGCTAGCGGATATGATCCGTGTGCAAAGCAATCCGAATGTCAATCATATTTCCACGAAAGAGGATGTGCTTGAGTATTTGCAGGGTCACTTGAAATCAGGTGATCTCGTACTCACCATGGGTGCAGGGGACATCTGGAAAGTCGCCAAACAACTGGCAATCAACTTAAAAAACCGTTAACAGCTGTTTTCTTTCGTTCATTTTTCACATAATCTCGCTTCCCATGTCATATATTCAATACAGAGACCGGACAAGGACAAGGGAGCGAGAATCATGCGAAAAGCAAGAATTACGTATCGTTTCGATCATGTACAGCCTCAGCATGGACAAGCAGTTGAGGAGCCCCAGAAGCCAGATAACGACACCATGGAACGGGCAGTCATTGAGCAAGCAGACATTGATCAAAGGGAACCATTCGCATGGCAGCCTGCGTTTCATTCCGGCGGACCTCGAAGTGGAAGCGGATGGAAGATTGCATTGTCCATCGGCGGAGCCATTGCAACGGGCTTGTTATTCGGGGTCTTCATTATGGGCATCTTCTCGCAAGCAGGGACTGATGAAGTCGCTGGGATGCCAATAGAACCGCTCACCACCGCCACCCCAACCGTTCAAACAATGGCACCCAACCCATTGCAGGAGACTGTGAGCAATGATCCGGTTGCAACTTCTGTGTCATTGCCAGAGCGGAGATTATATATGCTCCAGAATGGTGTCTTCGCATCACTGGATGGTGCAAGAATGTTGGTGGACACCATGAAGAACAAGGGATTGGCAGCTACCATTGAGGAAGGCGAAAGCTTTTATGTGTACGCCGGGGTTTCCGCTAATCGAGAGGCGGCATTGCGTGTTGGACGTCGCTTGCAGGAAGCGAATGTAGAGGTTTATGTCAAACCATATGAATTGCCCGTTGTGAATCAGTTGGTCATGACCTCTGAAACAGCTTCGAAATCATTCGTGGATTATATTCATCAGGGGAGTGGTCTCGTACAGATGATTGGCGACTTAACGCTGGTACATCTTGAAGAGAATGAACCTATTGCGCTAGAATCTTCCACGATCACAACATTGCAGACCACGCATTTCGCATATAATGAAATTTCCTCAGCCGTAGTAAAGAGCCTTCCTGCTAGCGGAGTAACCGTTCATCAACGGATGAATCAAGCCATACGTACTGCGATCATGGCTTTGCAAGAATATAATGCAAACCCAGACCATGCTTTTCTTTGGAGTGCGCAAAGCGCACTCATGGATTACATCATAGCCGAGAAGCGACTTCTTCAAGCTGTTTCGATGCCATAACGAGCAACCGATCAACCATCGTTGCAATTTCTGCTCTTGTCACGGATCGGCTTGGTTCAAATCGCGCAACCTGTATGCCTTGTATGATACCCTCACGGGATAAACGTCGAATGGAAGCGAATGCCCAATCGTCAGCAGGAACATCATGGAATGTTGGAAAATCCACTGGATTCACAACGTCGTTATTCGTGAATGATGTTCCGATCAGTCGATCCACCACGACGGCGACTTCAGCGCGAGATACATGGTCATCGGGACGTATCGTGCCATCCGGATAACCTTGAAACAATCCAGAATTTGCAGCATGTAAAACCGTTGTATGGGCCCAATGTTCGATGGGCAAATCCGTGAACGAGGGCAAGGTTGAAGCCGATTGTGAAGATGGACTAAAACCGAACGATCTCTGTAAGAATGCAGCCAACTCCGCACGAGTCAATGGCCGATCAGGAAAAAAACGATTCAAGTCACCTTGCGTAATGCCTTGTTCATAAAGCCTTACAATGGATCCCTTGGCCCAATGCTGATGTATATCGCTGAATGTTAACGGTGAAAATTGTTGTATCCCGGCGGCAATCGCCTGAGCGTATTTCAGCCGTACGTTCTCGTCGGCCAACAATTTTGCGTCTTGATGGTTGGATAAGAATGCGGTTTCAACAAGAATACTAGGCACGTTCCCGTTCCGCAATACATAGGCTGAGCTAGGCACCAGACCCCGGTTCGTATTTGGGACCGCTTCCAACAAAGAGGATAGAACGCGTGTCGCCAGCTGGCGACTTTGCGGCGTCCATGCGATCATCTCAGCGCTCGACGGATATTCAGGTTTTGCATGCTCTGCATCAAAGTAAAGTACCATCGTTCCTCTTGCTGAAGAGGACGGATGCGCGTTGGCATGCACGGATACGAACAAGTCTGCTCGCGTATTTCTTGCAATCATGACTCTTTCTTGCAAAGACATCGTACGGTCATTTTCTCGCGTCATGATGACTTCATACCCTGCCGCGAGTAAGATAGCTTTCAACTTTAAAGAAATGTCTGTATTGACTTTTTTTTCTTGCAGAGCATTGATTCCAATTGCACCAGGATCACTTCCACCATGCCCCGGATCTACAACCACTCTTGCAGCACTCGCCATGTGTGGCACATTCAAAAGTCCGATCAAGAGCAAAGTCACCAAGGTCCATCTTCGCAAGGTGTATCCCTCCCAAGTCCATCATACTTGGTTCAACTTGTGAAGTATGCAGGTAAGATATGTTAAAATATGCAGGTGACAATTACGGATAGAACAGGGGTACCATGAACCAATGTCATCTGCAAAATTGATCTTAGCGTCCTCGTCTCCGAGGCGGCAAGAACTGATCCGCCTATTTGGTTTACCTGTAATAGTGATACCTAGTGACGCCGATGAGTCAGTCCCCAATGAGTTAACGCCTTCCCAAATCGTTGAAACATTAGCGCTGAGAAAAGCAAACACAGTGAGGGAAAAAGCATCGACAAGTTGGGACGGCTATATCGTGGGTTCAGACACGATTGTTGTACGTGATGGATCCGTGTTAAACAAACCTAAGGATGCTGATGACGCGTTCAGGATGTTAAGTTCGTTACAGGGACGAACACACCAAGTATACAGCGGCATTGCTCTCGTAGATATCTCAGGAATGTATCAAAGCAGTGTCGGACACACCATGAGCCAAGTAACGTTCCACCCGATGACGAATGAGGAAATTTGGAGATATATTCGTTCTGGAGAGCCGATGGATAAGGCAGGAGCGTACGGAGTGCAAGGGTTAGGATCCTTATTTGTTGAGCGCATTGAAGGCGATTTTTACAGTGTGATGGGACTTCCTATGCAGCTTTTGTATCGGATGTTATTGAATCAAGGTGTCACATTGGGTTGGTAAAGCAATAAATTTTGATTGTTCCATCCGTTGCCGTGCCGTATAATTTGATTACGATGCAAACACGAAATGAGGGTTGTCTATGGGAGATGCGCTCCTGTTACGCGAACTGCCGGAGGAAGAGCGGCCTCGTGAACGTATGATGGCCTTAGGGGCATCCAGTCTTAGCAATATTGAATTGCTAGCAATTCTATTAAGAACAGGAACGCATAAAGAATCAGCGATTTCGTTATCCCAACGACTATTGAATGATACCGGTGGTATGCGGGGCTTGGCTGATACAAGTGTAGAACAACTTCGACAACTTCGAGGCATTGGTACTGCGAAGGCTTTGCAAATACAAGCTGCGTTAGAATTAGGCAGGCGGATGTCCAAGTTGTCGTTAGAAGCTGTGCCAACCATTCGTTCTCCACAGGATGTATCCCGTATGGTGATGGAAGACATGCGTTTTTTACAACAAGAACATTTTGTCTGCATTTTTTTAAACACCAAGAATGGTGTCATTGGCCGCGAAACCTTATCTGTCGGGAGTCTGAATGCCACAATCGTCCATCCGCGTGAATTGTATCGTGCAGCAATCAAACGTAGTGCCGCATCCATTATTTGCGTACACAATCACCCCAGCGGTGATCCAACGCCAAGTTCAGAAGACATTCAGTTGACACAACGTCTGGTAGAAGCAGGGCAAATTCTTGGGATTGACCTATTGGATCATATGATCATTGGCGATCGAAAATTCGTCAGCATGAAAGAATTGGGTTACATGTAGTTTGAAATCGCAAAATTGCAACTTCTACGCCTCTTGGTGGTATAATAAACCCTAACATTTGTAAGGATACAACTTCTATGCCTTAACCGAGAGGGGAGCCATACCATGCTGGGCAACATTGGCACGAAAGATTTGGGTATCGATTTGGGTACGGCCAATACGCTTGTTTATGTCAAAGGGAAGGGAATTACCGTAAGGGAACCATCGGTTGTGGCCCTGCGTACAGATACAAAAGCGATTGAAGCAGTTGGTGAAGCCGCGAAACAAATGATTGGACGAACACCCGGCAACGTTCGAGCTGTTCGACCGATGAAAGACGGAGTTATTGCGGATTTTGATACGACAGCAAAGATGATAGAACATTTTATCAAACAAGCCCAAAAAAGATCCATCTTCTCGCGCCGTCCGAACGTGATTGTTTGTGTGCCATCGGGCGTAACCGCGGTCGAGAAACGTGCAGTTGAAGATGCAACCCGTGAAGCCGGAGCTAGAGAAGCTTACACCATTGAAGAACCATTCGCAGCGGCGATCGGCGCCAATCTTCCTGTATGGGAACCGACGGGAAGTATGGTTGTCGATATAGGAGGCGGAACGACTGAGGTTGCAGTCATATCGCTTGGCGGCGTTGTTACAAGTCGTTCGATTCGCGTAGCAGGCGATGAGATGGATGAGGCGATTATTCACTATATAAAAAAAACATTGAACCTGTTGATTGGCGAGCGAACGGCAGAAAATCTCAAGATCGAGATCGGATCCGCAATACCGGTTTCGGCATCACAAACGTTGGAAATCCGTGGCCGCGATCTGATGACGGGTCTGCCGAAAACAACATTCGTGACTGCAAAACAGATTACAGAAGCGTTAGCTGACACGGTGGCGGCCATACTCGAAGCAGTGAAATTGACATTGGAGAAATGCCCTCCTGAATTGTCTGCTGACATTATGGATCGGGGAATTGTATTAACCGGCGGTGGAGCTTTGCTCCGCAATTTAGATAAATTATTGTCGCAAGAGACAGGGATGCCTGTCATGGTGGCTGAAAACCCACTTGATTGTGTTGCTATAGGCACTGGCAAAGCGTTAGATAATATACATTTGTTCAAGTCGAGGCGCGATTTCGTTTCCCGTTCGAGGCGATAGACGGTGAGGAGTTGCACAGGAACCCATGTTCAGAATGATGGGAAATAAACGATTGTTATTATTTTTGGCTTCGATCGTCTTTTTTATCGCCCTCATGGGGTTTACATTGAATGTGCGAGCTAGCGTCCTATGGCCCGAGCAATTTGTTGCAGATTCGGTCGGAATCGGACAGCAATCGATCTACCAACCTGTCCGTTATGTCGCACAGCTGTTGGATGACATTCGCAGACTAAAAGTCATCTATGAAGAGAATGAAGCGCTCAGACTCACCTTGTCGCAGTATGCGCGTGATCGCGCACGATTGAATGAATTAGAAGATCAGAATCTAAGATTGAAAGAAGCGCTATCGTTCACAGAACGACAAAAACAGGTGAATGAGATTAAATATCGTGTTGCTGAGGTCATCTCAGAAAGTGCGGATCGGTACAATCGCGTAATCAAGATAAACATCGGTTCTCGTGACGGAATTCGCACAGATATGGCAGTAATGACGGTAGATGGCTTGATAGGCAGGGTGGTGCGCACGTACCCTTTTACAGCGAATGTGCAATTGATCACGGATTTGAATGGTGCTGAGGGGAATGTGCGTGTCGTTGCCGCCGCAGTGCAAGGGCGCGAAAGCGAATCGTTCGGCATCATCGAGAGCTATGATCCGCAGCAAGGAACATTGCTCATGACCAAAATTGATCAGAACGATCCTTTACAACCTTCAGACATTATTGTGACATCGGGACTAGGAGAACTATTTCCAGCTGGCATCGTTATTGGCACAGTAATGGAACGTCAAGTAGGCGATTTTGGGTTGACACACACGGCAATCATTCAACCAACGGCTCAGTTTACCCAATTGCATGAAGTCTTTGTTGTTGAGGTGCCTGAAATTGAGTAGCATGGATATGAACCGCTGGATTATAATTGGCTTTTCTTTGTTGCTCGGTACAATTTTAGAATCGTCATTGTTCCCATGGCTCATTCCTCTTGAGTTTCGTGATATGCTATATCCTAAGATCGTACTTGTAGCAGTTATTTACATAGGTTGTGTTGGAAATCGGCATCTGGGTCTAATGTATGGTTTCACCTTCGGTCTGTTACAGGATGTATTGTTTTTTGGCCATATGTTAGGCGCGAACGCTTTTGCTTTTGCTCTAATTGGATATGTGAGTGGTATGTTTGTGCGACCTTCTGCCATCCGAATGAATCAGGTTTTGCTCATTCAGGCATCATGCTTGCTTTTGTATGAAATTACTTTGTATTCGATTTATCGATTATTTGATATTACGAATGCGAAGTTTGGTTGGTTGTTCGTTCACGGATTGATACCTAGTATTCTTCTGAATTTATTTATTGCACTATCTTTATACATTCCCGCGCGTCGTTGGTTGATCTATGCAAGTTACGCTCGAGATCCCGAGGACCACGAAAAACTTGGAATGAGCAGGATTTTTGAGGTAAAAAGCCGAAATGGTAAAGGCTGAGAAGGAGGCGTTACGTCTCAAATGTCATCCTCAAAATCACTTGTTGTGATGAAAGGTGTCAAAGAGGGTTTACTGTTTCGCTTAGATGATCAAGCTCCTATGGATGAAGTGATCCAGGAGCTTTACGAGAAATTAAATCACACGCATAGTCAGTTTCTTTATGGACCCCTGGCACATGTTGTTGTTCGAGTGGGACATCGGACGTTGACAGATTCATTCAGAGAGGCAATTCTAGACGCATTCGCCGCACGTGGGAATTTGGTCGTCAAGTCTATTTCGGGAGAACATGATACCAAATCGTGGGCACCTCCATCATCTCCAAATCTAAAAACGATGATTCACATTGTAAGGTCGGGTCAATCGTTGCATGCTGATGAGGACGTTCTACTCATTGGTGATGTAAATCCTGGTGGGACGATTACGTCTAACGGCAGTATTATTATCCTCGGTTCATTGCGTGGCATCGCACATGCAGGGCAAAGTGGGAATACGCAAGCCATCATCATTGCCTCTCATCTCCGTCCGACCCAACTGCGAATTGCAGGTGTTATTTCAAGACCGCCCGATGAATGGGGCTTTGAAGAAGCATTCATGGAGTTCGCGTATTTGCACGATGGTTTCATGGAGATTGATAAAATTCACCAACTGCATCGGATTCGACCGCAGTTTGGGAACAATCAAGGAGCGTGACTTGACAGGTATGGGACAAGCCATTGTAGTGACATCGGGTAAAGGCGGGGTCGGCAAGACAACCAGTTCTGCGAATGTCGGAACCGCTCTTGCTTTGCTTGGCAAGAAAGTTTGCATGGTGGATACGGATATAGGTCTTCGTAATCTGGATGTGGTCATGGGTCTGGAGAATCGAATTCTTTATGATTTGGTCAACGTCATTGAAGGACAATGCCGCTTACAACAGGCTTTAATCAAAGACAAACGATTTGACGCGTTGTATTTGCTCCCCGCTGCCCAAACGAAAGACAAACATGCTGTCAGTCCAGAGCAAGTAAAAGAGGTGGTGCTGCAACTAAAGAAGGAATATGATTTTGTGATTATCGATTGTCCTGCTGGCATTGAGCAAGGGTTCAAGAATGCCATTGCCGGGGCAGATCAAGCTATCGTGGTCACAACACCTGAGAAAGCTGCAGTACGTGATGCCGATCGAATTATAGGGCTGCTAGAGAAAGAGTTGACGAACGCTCCTAAGTTGATCATTAATCGTATTCGGCCGCATTTGATGAAGAATGGGGATATGTTAGACATTGATGAAATTTGCAGCATCTTGTCCATTGATTTACTTGGTCTCGTGCCAGATGATGACTATGTTATTAAAGCAGCGAACAGTGGAGAACCTACGGTGATGAATCCACAGTCCCGCGCAGCCATGGCGTATCGAAACATTGCCCGCCGCATTCTCGGTGATTCTGTGCCACTTATGCCGTTGGAGCAAAAACGCAGCGTGTTTCAGCGCATTTTTAAATTTTTTGCGGGCTAAGGAAACAACATCCTATGATGAAGAGTAGACTTCAAAAAATTGACTGGATTATTGTTATTATTTTGTTTGTCTTTATGTTCGCAAGCACGATGATTGTGCGAAGTGCGGTCATGGAGAGCACCATGTTTGCTGGAATCCATACCCGACATATGCTGAATTACGGTTTAGGTTTTATTGTTTTATTTGGCGCTGCATTCATCAACTATAGAATTTTTCTTAAATGGGCACCCTATTTGTACGCTCTAGGTGTAACTAGCCTTGTAGCGGTTTATTTTTTGGGGATTACGAAGAATGGAGCTAGAGGCTGGTTCTCCATTCCAGGACTCGGATTGGATATACAACCGGCTGAGGTCATGAAGTTATTTATTATATTGTTGTTGGCGTATTATCTTGCCAAGAGGAATGGCGAACTTCTGCGTCTGTCGGACGATGTGATGCCCGCAAGTGTTTTTGTTATCGTTCCATTCATGCTAGTACTTTCACAACCTGATTTGGGGAATGCTGTTATTTATATGGTTATTCTTATTGGAATGTTGTGGAATGCGAACATTAAATATACGCATGTGTTTGCTGGCGTTGGACTTGCAACCGCTATTATTGCGGGTGGACTGTATGTAGTTACTGTTTTTCATGATCCGATGGATCGCTTTCTGTCTGCCAATGGTGCAGGTCACTGGATGGACCGTATTGATGCCTACTTGTCCCCAGAACAAGCCTCATCCGATCAAAGCTATCAATTGCAAAACTCAATGATGGCGATTGGTTCTGGCGCTTTGCTTGGCGAGGGCTACCTACAAGGAAGCTCGGTGCACAGCAGTCGCATTCCTTATACGTATTCAGATTCTATATTTGTTGTCATTGCTGAAGAATTTGGGTTCATCGGGTCATCAACATTGCTGTTGCTTTATTTTCTGCTCATTTATCGATTGATCTTAATTTCGATTCAAATCAACGAGCCGGGTGGCTCTTATATTATCGCGGGTATGGTCTCGATGTTCGTGTTTCAAATTTTTCAGAATATCGGCATGTTTCTGGCCATCCTCCCATTGACGGGGATTACCTTGCCATTCATATCGTATGGGGGTTCCTCGTTATTGATCAATATGTTGTCGATTGGATTAGCGCTGAGTATTCGAGTCTACGCCAAAGAGGAGTTAATCGAAGACATTACTAAATAAACAGATCGTCCACGAAACTTGGTTTCCCTGGTATAACCCCTAAGGACAATTCATATCATGGAATGACGCATTGCAACCAAGGGGGAGATCCGAACTTGAAGCAAGAAAAACAAGAGAAGCACAAAGATACACGCCAAATAACACAACACGAAAAACTTCTTCGGGAAGACCCCGAATATTTATGGAAGAACGAACGCAGTCTTAAGCTGGTTGAAAACGACGGTGTGCGAAGTTGGGTGCGTAAACAACTTTGGATATCCATTGCATTATTCTGCGTCGTTGTTGTACTTTTTCAAACACATCATCCCAGGTTTGATCACATGAGACAAGAAATCGCGTCCGCCCTCACTCAAGAACAGATTGTATTTAAAGTGGCCGCATGGTACGAGACACACTTAGGTGACTCCCCAGCCTTCATTCCGTCATTCGAGAAAGATGAACAGACGACAGAAGTTCTTGGGGACATTGGGAATGCTCGAACGTATGCCTCACCCGTTAGAGGTATTCTTGTGAAACGATTCGTAAGTGGCGTGTCACATTCCGGGGTATACATTCGTGCTGATGAAGCTTCAGTCGTTGCCGTGGATACAGGTCTTGTATTGTTTGCGGGAAATTTGCCACAAACAGGAAACACGATTCTCATCCGACATCCTGGAGGCGTTCAGTCGATCTATGGAAACTTGCATAAAATTCTAGTAAAAGAAGATGAGTGGATTGAAATTGGAAAGCCCATCGGCTTGGCCAACCTGGATCATTCCTCCGAAGAACAATTATTTTATTTTGCAATGAAACAAGGCAGTCGATTCATTGACCCATCTGATGCGATTCAACTATAATCTACGATCGGGAATACGTTTACGCATCCATCCTCTGTTTACCCTTCTCATGTTTATGTCTGTCGTTACAGGACACTATGTCGAAATTGTCACCTTGTTTAGCATTGTAATTCTTCATGAAGCGGGTCATGTTGCCGCGGCAAAATATTATGATTGGCGACTGCGTGAAATTCAATTGACACCATTCGGCGGGGTCGTTCTCGCGGATGAGGAAGGTTCCAAACCAGCCAAAGAAGAAGCTATTATCGCTTTGGCAGGTCCCGTCGTGAATGTATTGTTAGTGTTACTGGCCTATGGATTGCAATGGTTTGGCGTCTGGTCTGACCGCTGGACACAATATTTCGTAGAGGCTAATTTGACTTTGATGGTGTTCAATTTATTGCCGATTCTCCCTTTGGATGGCGGGCGTATCGTTCAAGCTTTCATAAGCTTCAAGTTTCCATACTTTGAAACGATCCGTTCTGTTGCGATTTGGTCGATGGTGTCTAGCGGATTTCTGCTTGGATGGGCATGTTTAGGTTTTGGTATCCAAAAATTCGAATTGAATTTGGTTTGTATTAGTTTATTTCTGCTTTATGCGAACGGACATGCTTGGAAGCAAGTACCCTACCGTTTTATTCGATTTCTGATTTCCCGTCCAAGTCGAATGGCGGATTGGCACCGAAAGGCGGTGCTGCCAAGCCCGCTTGTTGTTCAACACGACACCCCACTTTTCACTGTCGTACGTCGTATAGTAAAGGAGATGCCGCACATTATTGTGGTTTGCAACGGGAAAGGATCTGTTGTCGGCATGATACATGAGCAACGATGTGTTCAACATTATCTTGAGAAAGAGCAGCACCGTGCAGTATCTGAACTTTTTATGTAGAATGAAGAGATACTATAAATGCTCGAGGCGGATTACCTCCTATGAAACAGCTGGTCATACACAAGAAGTTCCCTGATCTAATGTTGGTCGCATTGCTCGAAAATGGCAGGCTGGTGGAATTTTTTATAGAGCGTCCTGATTTTCACAATCGTGTTGGGACAATCTATAAAGGACGAATCGTTAACGTGTTGTCCGGGATGGACGCGGCTTTCGTGGACATTGGCTTGGAGAAGAAAGCTTTTATCCATGTCGATGATTTGCTCCCTGTCCACGCTGCATATGACGCCACCACGAAACCCTCGATTGCTTCCATCGTAACCGTCGGCGACGAGTTGATCGTTCAGATGCTCAAGGAGCCTACCAGATCCAAAGGGGCAAAAGTCACGGCACACTTTTCACTAACAGGCAGATGGCTCGTCTTCATGCCCGGTGCAGGGTATGTGGCAATCTCGAATAAAATCCGTCTTGTTGCGGAGCGCCGCAGACTTAGCCATCTGGCTGAGAGGGTGCGCGCGCCGCATGAAGGAATCATTGTGCGTACAGCTGCGGATGGTGTTAGTGATGAGGCGTTTGAACGGGAATTGCTCACGATGCGATCGCGATGGGAACAGATTGTTACAGAGGGACAACGTGAAAAAGCACCGAAACAATTGTTCCGTGACGATGCATTGTTACCACGCATGTTTCGAGATCTTGTAACGGAAAAAATCGACGAGATTATTGTCGATAACCAACACATGTATGGTGTTGCGAGAGAGATGCTTACTTCGCTCACAACGCCTCTGCGTACACACCTCCAATTACATGATACCAACACCTCGATCTTGGAAGCCTATCCTATCCGAGAACAGATGGAAAGAGCGAATAAATCAAAACTTAGACTTCCAAGCGGCGGATATATAGTCATTGATTTCACAGAAGCATTGACCGTAATCGATGTGAATACAGGGCAATTTACGGGTTCTTCAAGCTTGACTGAAACCATCTTGAAGACCAACCGGGAAGCGGCGGAAGAGGTTGCTCATATCCTTCGCTTGAGAGATATCGGCGGCATCATCATTATCGATTTCATCGACATGTTGTTCGAGGAAAACCGTCACGAAATCGAGGAATTATTGCGCAGTGCAGTGTTGAAAGATCGAATGAAAGTTCACATTCTGGGGTGGACGAAGCTCGGACTGCTTGAGATGACGCGCAAAAGAGCAAGTGAACATCAAGATTCGTTGTTCTTCGAAACGTGCAAGTGTTGTGGGGGGCGCAGAAAAACTAAATGGGATACTTTATTGTGATTATTGGATGGGATGGATTACATATTGCATAAACATATAGCACTATGCTAGAATCATAAAGTGCGTCATTTCATGACCACCGCGCTTCAGAGGTT
>JBILCM010000161.1:0-2522 GCA_044353165.1 Paenibacillus sp. | reverse complement strand
AAAAAGTACGCACTCACCGCCAAGAAATAACCAAAACCCGAGTATTTTATTCCGACCTTCTAACGTAGCTCGTTCTGGTTCATGCGGTAACTCTTCCCCCACACCATGACCGTGGTGAGCATGCGGATCTGAGTGAGTTACACTACTCATGATTGCACCCCCTCTTCTTCAGTTGGATCTAGGTGAAATCCATGATCATCATACACAGATCGTAAAAACATACAGAACAAAGTAATTGCCAAACCACCGATGGCTACATAATAACCGTTAAGAACATCACTGTACATAAAGCCAACCGCTGCTACAAACAACCCGAACGACATGATAATGGGTAGAATAGAAGGAGACGGCATATGAATCGGACCTAATGGCTCGGCAGGTGTCATGGCTGTCTTGCCATCCATCTTTTCTTTCCACCAAGCATCGATACCCCGAACGATCGGCGTTTGTGCAAAGTTATATTCAGGTGCTGGCGATGCAATTGTCCACTCCAATGTTCGACCCAACCCATCCCACGGATCCGCTGGTGCGGTTTTAGGTTTCTTCATAGTGATCACAATGTTAACTAGAAGCAGTATCGTTGCGATAGACATTAAGAATGCGCCCGAAGTGGAAAGTGCGTTCATCCAACCCCATCCCGGATTTTGTGACTCATCAAGATACGTGTACACACGACGCGGCATTCCTAGCATGCCCAAGAAATGTTGAATAAAGAAGGTCAAGTGGAATCCGATTAAGAAGAGCCAAAAAATCCATTTGCCCAACGTTTCATCCAAGCTGCGACCGAACATCTTGGGGAACCAGTAAAACAAGCCTGCAAACAATCCAAGTACGATACCGCCTACAATGACATAGTGAAAGTGGGCGACAACGAAGTAACTGTCATGAAACTGGAAGTCCGCTGGAGGTACAGCCAACATTACGCCTGTAACTCCACCCATCACGAATGTCGGCACAAACCCTATCGCAAAAAGATTTGCAGTATTGAATCGAATCTGACCACCCCACATGGTGAACAGCCAGTTAAACACTTTAATACCTGTGGGAACAGCGATTAGCATCGTGGCCACAGCGAACAATGCATTGGCCACAGGCCCAAGACCTGTCGTAAACATGTGATGAACCCATACCATGAAACCTAAGAATCCGATTAAAATGATCGCGAATACCATCGTACTATAACCAAACAATCGTTTTTTAGCGAATGTTGGAATGACTTCAGAAATGATTCCGAATGCAGGGAGAATGAGAATATACACTTCTGGATGTCCGAAGATCCAGAAAATATGTTGCCACAATACAATGTTCCCGCCCATGTTGGGATCAAATATGTTTCCGCTAAACAATCGGTCGAAGGTCAACAACACCAACCCGATCGTGAAAGCCGGGAAAGCAAACAAAATTAACGCTGATGCAATGAAAGCAGTCCAAGTGAACAACGGCATCCGCATAAAGCTCATGCCTGGAGCGCGCATGTTAATGATGGTGACTAGGAAGTTAATGGCTCCGATTAAGCTGCCAAACCCTGCAATCTGCAAACCCATCAGAAAGAAATCAACACCGCGATGAACACTGAATTGTTCGCCTGAAAGAGGGACATAAGCTGTCCACCCTGCATCTGGTACTTCACCAACAAACCAGCTAATGTTCAACAAAATGCCACCGAACAAGAATAACCAGAAGCCAAGTGCGTTCACGAACGGGAAAGCAACATCTCGAGCACCGATCTGCAAAGGGAGTATCGCATTGATAAACCCAAAGAGTATAGGCATCGCTGCCAAGAAAATCATAGTCGTGCCATGCATTGTAATGATTTCGTTGTAATGTTGTGCACTGACTACATCGAGTCCCGGTGCCATCAACTGAAGACGAATCAACATGGCTTCAATACCACCGACGATAAAGAAGAAGGCGCCGGCCAACAAATAAAGAATTCCGATTTTCTTGTGGTCGACCGTGGTGAGCCAATCCATCAAACCACCGTATCGTGTGCTGAAGCTGCGTTAGCCATCGGTCAAACCTCCTTTTCTTCATTTTCGTTCTTATTTCAATTGGAGCAAATATTTCGTCAGTTGATTCAGTTCTTCTTCAGAAAGTTCTAATGATGTGCCTTCACCAAACCCTGGCATGAGTGAACCTGGTTTAATGGACTGCGGATCACGTATCCAGTCCTTGATATTGTCCTCGTTCATCTCAAGAATACTGCCCACGCGCTCCCGATCAGCAAACCCGTTTAAGTGAGGGGCAACCGGACTTCTGGCTTCAGGTTGAATCGCATGGCATTGAATACAGTTCGCTTTAAATATGGCTTCACCGGTTGCAACATCTCCGGAAATACTCGTAGGTTCCTTCATGTCAGCAACCCATGCATCAAAGTCCTCTTGTGAGAGAACGACAGCTTTAAAATCCATCAAAGCATGTGAAGGTCCACAAAGTTCCGCACATTTTCCTTTGAACACACCCACTTCGAGAGGTCGAAGATGGAAGTAGCTAATAAGTCCTGGGTTCGTATCCTTCTTGCC
>JBILCM010000160.1:0-2572 GCA_044353165.1 Paenibacillus sp. | reverse complement strand
AAAAATCAAGTCAAACCCTGGAAATTATATTGCACAACCAACAATCAAATTGTCGACTGCGCCTATTTATCATGAAGGTCGATATGTGCCAAGACACATTGATCTGCGTGCTTTCATATTCTCAGGTAGCACAACGAGTGTTCTCCCAGGAGGATTAACTAGAGTGGCCATGAAGGAAGGGTCACTCGTTGTCAATTCATCACAAGGTGGTGGCTGCAAAGATACATGGGTTTTAACAAAGTGAGGGGGATTCATGATGCTTCAACGCACTGCGGAGTCGATGTTTTGGATTGGACGTTACACAGAACGCGCAGAAAATCATGCAAGGCTTATCGATGCTTTATACTATATGCGTGAGGAATCCAGCTCAAGTCATAGAATGTGGATGCGTATTGTACAAACATTAGGGGAGCCTGTTCACTTTGAATCGATATATAAAAATTATGGAGAGCATGAAGTGCTTCAATACATGATACTGGATTCGAATCATGCAAATTCCATACAATCGTGTATTCAGTTGGCTCGAACGAACTTGAAAGCCGCGAGAGAACGCATGCCGGAAGAACTTTGGGACATTCTTAATGGCATTGGTCTTTGGTTACGAAACATTGAAGCCGATGAATTGTTACTCGAAAGTCCTTTCCTTTTCTTGAAATCTGTGAAAGAAAGGTTAGGTGCTTTCTATGGCGCAGCAAGTCACACGATGTTGCGAGATCAACTATGGCATATTATGGAATGCGGAAGGTTCCTAGAGCGGGCTGAGAATGCAGCTAGATTTTTGGACTCGGTCTACCAATTGGTGCTTGATGACAATGAGAGAGAACAATATTATCTGTATTCTGCTATACGCTCTGTCGGTGGAGCAGATTTGTTCAGGCGTGAACATGCCGGAAAAATAACGCTTGAGAACGCGATTTCACTTTTAATCTTGAACGAAAAATTTCCGAAGTCTGTCAGTTTTGGAATTTCAAAATTAAAAGAACATCTTGAAGCGACAAGGATGTTAGACGGCACCAATATGAACTTTGACAAATCAATACGACTTGTTTCAAAATCGCGCTCAGCACTAGCTGACCTACAAGCAATGGAATTAATAAGTAATTCACAGTTGCATGCAGGGTTATTACGATCTATCCAAGCAATTCATGAGATTGGCAATTCGTTAAGTGGTGCTTTCTTATTTACTAAAAAGGAGGTGCAACTTTGAAACTTCGTATTTGCCACATCACGAAATACATGTATCAAGACCTAGCAACCGACAGTGTCAATGAAGTACGTCTCTCACCAAGAACAAATTATAGACAAGCGTGTTATCATCACTCCATTCAGATAGAGCCAAATGCGAGTTTATTATCATACGAAGATTTTTTCGGCAACCGAATTCACTCTTTCACGGTCAATGGGCCGCATAAAGAACTCATCATTCGTGTTGAATCTACCGTAGTCACTCACGAAAACGATGGTGAGCGAAGAATAATTTTAACGCCCGAAGAAGATTGGAGCATGTTGAATGGTGCACCTTTCCAGAATAAATACGCTGAGTACATGACATCAACTCGATACACATCCGTCACACAAGGAATTCAAATGTATGCTAATCAATTTTTGGATGACAACAGCTTGGGAATATATGAAATAGCGCTCCAGATGGTATCACAAATTCATTCTGATTTTGAATACATGCCAAGTGCAACACATGTACATACAGTAGCAGATGATTTGCTTTCCTTAAAAAAAGGGGTTTGTCAAGATTTTGCGCATTTTATGATCTCTGTTTGTCGATCGATTGGTATTCCTGCTAGATATGTGAGCGGTTACCATTTTGTAGGGGATTTACATATTCGAACCTCAGAATTTGAACAAGCCTCACATGCGTGGGTGGAAGTTTACATCCCAGGCACAGGTTGGTTAGGATTCGATCCTACCAATAACAATCGGGTGGATGGGCGATACATAAAGCTTGGACACGGTAGAGATTATTTGGATATTGTTCCTGTCAAGGGAATTTATCGCGGTTCTGCGCATCAAAAACTCACTGTTGAAGTCGATGTGCAACGGGAATCTTGAAGGGGTTAAAACATCTTTTATTTGAACCAAACTATGCCATTTCTTTTCATTGAAAATGAAGTATAATAAGAAAAGTTTATACGACAAGGAAAGTGTGAGGATGGAGAGTTCGTATCATGAACGAGGAGACGTTATCGTTATTCCGCACATTAACCGAGATGCCAGGTGCACCCGGTTTTGAGCAAGATGTTCGAAAATTTATGCGTTCGCAACTTGAACCATTGACCGACAACATTGTGAGCGACAAGATGGGCAGTATATTCGGAGTAAAATCTGGCGATCCTGAGGGCCCAGTGGTGATGGTAGCCGGACATATGGATGAAGTGGGATTTATGGTTACCCAAATTACCGATTCGGGGATGATAAAATTCATAGCTTTAGGTGGTTGGTGGAATCAAGTATTGCTGGCCCAGCGGCTGCAAATCATCACACCTTTAGGTCCTGTAGTAGGTATTGTTGGTTCCACACCGCCGCATTTGCTCGATGAGGTAGCACGAAACAAACC
>JBILCM010000030.1:0-28020 GCA_044353165.1 Paenibacillus sp. | reverse complement strand
ACCTCCCTTTCACGGAGGTAACAGGGGTTCGAATCCCCTACGGGTCACCAAGGACGCTTAGCTCAGCCGGGAGAGCATCTGCCTTACAAGCAGAGGGTCGGCGGTTCGATCCCGTCAGCGTCCACCATATCATACTATCGCGGGGTGGAGCAGTCCGGTAGCTCGTCGGGCTCATAACCCGAAGGTCGTAGGTTCAAATCCTGCCCCCGCAACCAAATTATTGAAACACACATGGAGCTGTGGTGTAGTGGCCTAACATGCCTGCCTGTCACGCAGGAGACCGCGGGTTCGAATCCCGTCAGCTCCGCCATTACTTAAAAACACTAGACGGCTTGGTAGCTCAGTCGGTAGAGCAAAGGACTGAAAATCCTTGTGTCGGCGGTTCGATTCCGTCCCAAGCCACCATAGTTTATTTGCCGTTGTAGCTCAACTGGTAGAGCAACTGACTTGTAATCAGTAGGTTGGGGGTTCAAGTCCTCTCGACGGCACCATGTTTTGGAGGATTAGCGAAGTGGCCAAACGCGGGAGACTGTAAATCTCTTCCCTTACGGGTTCGGTGGTTCGAATCCATCATCCTCCACCATCTTAGGGGTATAGTTTAAAGGTAGAACAGCGGTCTCCAAAACCGTTAGTGTGGGTTCAATTCCTGCTACCCCTGCCAATCATAATATGGCGGTCGTGGCGAAGTGGCTAACGCATCGGATTGTGGCTCCGACATTCGGGGGTTCAATTCCCCTCGATCGCCCCATTTTGTGAATTGGGGATTAGCCAAGCGGTAAGGCAACGGACTTTGACTCCGTCATTCCCAGGTTCGATCCCTGGATCCCCAGCCACTTTTTGCGGACGTGGCTCAGTGGTAGAGCATCGCCTTGCCAAGGCGAGGGTCGTGGGTTCGAATCCCATCGTCCGCTCCATTGTACATTGGCGCCATAGCCAAGTGGTAAGGCAGAGCTCTGCAAAAGCTTTACCCCCAGTTCGAATCTGGGTGGCGCCTCCAACAACGTGCCGGGGTGGCGGAATAGGCAGACGCACAGGACTTAAAATCCTGCGGTAGGTGACTATCGTACCGGTTCAAGTCCGGTCCTCGGCACCATAATTTTTATCTTGTGCCCTTAGCTCAGCTGGATAGAGCGTTTGACTTCGAATCAAAAGGTCAGGAGTTCGAATCTCTTAGGGCACGCCACTAAAGCAAGCCGGTATGGCGGAATTGGCAGACGCGCGCGACTCAAAATCGTGAGGGAAACCGTGGGGGTTCAAGTCCCTCTACCGGCACTTTGTTATTTGTTGGTACGAATTTTATGAACTATATATTATTTTTTATGCCGGTATGGCGGAATTGGCAGACGCGCGCGACTCAAAATCGTGAGGGAAACCGTGGGGGTTCAAGTCCCTCTACCGGCACTTAAAATCAAATTGTAATTCCTATGATATTCAATCATAGGTTTTTTTATTTGTGCTTATATGATACGTATTGACCTCGCTAATCCTCATGCCTCTCTTGGACTAAATATGATTTATCCTTTAAAAACAACCGCCAGAACCAAATAAAGAGGGGGATCAACAGAGCGATTCCAATGGCGTATCCAACAAGTAGTGCATTGAACATGGTTGATGAAGTAAATGCATCCTCTACAGTAAGGATTGGGTAGATGAGATATGGCATATGCGCACTTCCGTAGCCGATACTGGCGAATCCGTATTGCATTACAATGGCCAATACTGCGACTCGAATAAAACCAACACGATCTTTAGGGTCTTTCCACCACAATGCCGTGTATCCAATTGCAAACGAAGCGACGGATAGTGTAAACCATCCCCATTGTTCTGACAAACGGCTGACAATCCATCTTGCTTCTGGAACGAATGTATATGTTGTCAACAGAGCCATAGCTAACGTCGTTGGTCCCAGTGCAATTGCCGCCTTACGGTACGTCTGATATGCCTGCTCATCATTCGATTCTCGGGAGTAGTCGGCGAGGAATAAGGCGGAAAGAAATAATTCTGTCGTTATCCCAAAACCAAGGTGTGCGGCCTCGGTAGGACTTGTCATAAGTTTGAGAAACAGAAGTTTAGGGGGTCCATCCGAACTCATATCTAAAAATCCACCCAACGTTAAGGGGAGAATCGATACTAGCAGTCCTGGAATCAACAAGCCCGTCACACCTGAAACAAGGGGCAGTAATCCTCGATATTGGTGAGTAGAATAAGCATATACCATGAATGCGCTTCGTAGGATGAGCAGTGCAATCGCGAGTGATGCGGGCAACAAAAGCATGGCCCCTAATAAGGAAGTGGCCCTCGGGAAAAATCCGATTAATGCCACAACAAATAAGACAAGAAAAACATTCGTCACTTTCCACGAAGGGGAGAGAAAGCGATTGGCAAGTTCCGCAGTTTTCGGATCATGGCGTTGTCCGAACACCATAGCCCAGAAACCTGCACCAAAATCGATCGAGCCTGCGATAGAATAGATGAACAAAAAAATCCACAAGATCAAAATCGCCAATTCCGCGTCCGTCATTTTTGAATTCCTCCACTGCTTAGCATGGCCGGTTCAAGTTCAAGGCGAAGCGGTCGACGTTTAAAATAAACGTGCATGACAACTAGGGTTACTACCAACAGCAATATATATATGGACAAAAATAAGACAAACAGAAATCCTAAACTCTCTGACTGCAAAGCTGCATCTTCCGTTCGTTGCACTTGATAGATGGTCCATGGTTGACGTCCAGAGCAACTAAATACCCATCCGCTTTCGATGCCTATCATGGATAATGGGAATGCAAATGTTAACAGGACTAACAACCACCTTGGATACGTCTTCTTCAGCAAAAAACGCCAAAATAGAGCGCCGAATGAAATCACGAGAAGCAACGTTCCAATGAACACCATGAGGTTGAATAAGGTGTGAATATAGAGTGGCGGCCAGTTTTCACGTGGGAAATCGTTCAACCCGCGCACGACCGTATCAAACGAATTTCCCGCGAGAAAACTTAACACCCAAGGAATTTCAATTCCACCTACGACTTTTTGGGTGTCTGGATCAACAACACCACCTATAGCAAGAGGCGCGTGACTTTGCGTTTCGAACAATCCTTCTGCAGCTGCTAATTTTTCGGGCAGATAGGCATGCAGAGACTGCGCTGTGGAATGTCCATTCACTGCTGTTAATAACGACATAACACTTCCGAATAAAAGTCCAATAAACAAAGTTTTCCGATGATAATTGGTTTCATGTGGGGTGTGCCCCCGCTGCAAAAGTCGAAAAGATGCGAATGATACAACTGCGAATGCACCAGTCATGAAAGCGGAAGCTAGTACATGTTGTGCTGTAATAAAGATCATGGGATTGAAAATAGCCGCCCACATGTCTACATCAACCACATTCCCGAGAGCATCCAACCGAAATCCTCGCGGTGTATTCATCCATGCGTGCGCATCTGTAATTAACACAGCGGAGGCACTTGCTCCTATAGAAACGAATGTGACGCTTAAGATGCGCATGGAGGGTGTCAGACGATCAGCAGCATAAACATAGATAGCCATAAATAAAGATTCAAGAAAGAATGCGAATATTTCCACTTGGAATGGCAGTGCAATGACTTGTTGGACAATTTCCATATACCCTGGCCATAACAGGGAAATCATCACACCAACCACCGTGCCAGAAGGAATCGCAACCCCTAGAATGATTGCAAAGGCTTTGGTGAATCGTCGTGCCATTATGGCGTAATCTCGATCTTTCTTGACGTGGTACAATATTTCAGCAATAACGATCATGGCAGGTATTCCGACACCCAACGTCGCAAATACAATATGGAATGCCATCGAAGTACCAAATAAGGCTCGTGCCATTGTGACTGAATCCAATGTATGAACTTCCCCCCGGAACCGTATCGTGACTCATAGCATACTCTAAGGATGCATTAAGTCTTTCCATTTTATCCGGAAGGAAAGATTCAATTTTTACAGCGCACTTCCGCCAAACAGGAAGCGGTATTCCCAGTGCCTGTTGATTATGGAATCGACGCGTACGCCGCCTGAAGCGATGGAGTACGTATGAAGCACTTGACCGTTACCCATATAAATGCCTACGTGAGTAATTCTTTGCTGTGTTTTATCAAGATAACGATAATTTGACTCCGATGATCCTTTGTAACTCATGAAGAACATCAGATCACCCCGACGCAAATTTTTCCAGTCCGTTGTTGTTTCATGTTTAGAGCGAACATAATCTGCTTGGGTTCTAGAACTTGCAGGTAAGACCAGGCCGATCGCTTCCTTGAAGGCAACTCGAACGAAATCGGAACAGTCGAAAGTTTGATTATCCAATCGACTCGATCCAAATTCATAGGGTGTACCTAAGTAACCTAATCCCGTTTGGATCACATTTTCTATTGCAGTTCCAGCAATTTGTTCTTGTTCTTGTTCTTTTTCCATAGTCACGGACAAAATAGTAATATATTTTGTATTGGTGCTCGTATAACCGACCGTACCCATTTTGTCTTGTATTTTGTACCAGTAACTATTTACTTTTTCTAATAACGTGACATGTTCACCTTGTTGCAAGTATCGGATCCGATCCGAAGTTGTGCTTGGGCGTGTACGCAATGATACTGTATTGACAATCTCGGCAATACTGCCTACACCATTCGAAGATGCAAAGGAACGTTCTACAAAGCTCCCCTGTGTCGCAAGAAACAATAGGAGCCCACAAAACATGACAACACTAAATTTGCGTATCATAACGAACTCTCCTTCCAGTTTTAATTTGACTATAACACAATGAACAGCTCTTAATTGAGCTGTAAAACTTTCCAGTTGATGTTCTCATTCCATGACGAAAACATCTGTGGCATCTCATAGCAATTTTTCTTTGTGTTTGTTACACTAACAATGTCGTATTTGATGCAGTCTAACTTTGAAAAGAAAGAATGATGATTCTTGAACGCATGTCTTGATGGATCTGTAATCCTCTTGTTTGGAGCAACTGGCGATTTAGCCAAACGCAAGCTTTTCCCAGCCATCTACAGTCTATATACAGAAGGAAAATTAAGCGATCGATTTGCTGTGATTGGCATCGCGCGCCGTAACAGAACGGACGAGCTGTTCCAGCAAGACGTGCTCGATTCAATTCGTGAATTTGCCCGTCATCAACCGAAGGGGGATGACGAATGGTCAACCTTCGCTAAGCATTTTCGTTACATGTCTTTGGACATTCAAGATGTTGAGGGGTTTCGCAAACTTAACCTAATAGCCGAACAACTTGATCATGCTTACGGTATCGGTGGCAATCGCTTATTTTATCTTGCATTAGCACCAGAGCTTTTTGGCACTGTGAGTCATCATTTGCAACAAGGAGGACTACTTACCGGTGAGGGTTGGCATCGCCTTGTGATTGAGAAGCCGTTTGGTTACGATCTTCAGTCTGCCGAAAAGTTGAATGAGGCATTACGCGAGGTATTCCGGGAAGAAGATATTTATCGTATTGATCATTATTTAGGTAAAGAAATGGTGCAAAATATAGAAGTTATTCGATTTACGAATGCTTTCTTCGAACCACTTTGGAATCATCGATACATATCAAACATACAAATTACATTGAGTGAAACGGTGGGCGTTGAAGAACGCGGCGGGTATTATGATACGGCTGGCGCACTGCGTGACATGGGACAGAACCACATGTTGCAGATGATCACAATGATGGCTATGGAACCGCCTAGCGTCCTTCATCCTGAAGCGATAAGAGACGAGAAAGTCAAAGTTCTTAAAAGCTTACGCCTGGAGACGGATGATCTGTCGGTACGTCGACATGTCGTCAGAGGACAATACAAAGCCGGACGTCTGAAGGACAAGCCGGTGAAAGGTTACCTTGAAGAGGAGAAAGTTTCAATAACTTCAACCACGGAAACCTATTTTGCAGCAAAAGTGTTTGTAGATAATTTTCGTTGGGCAGGTGTACCCTTCTACATTCGCACGGGCAAACGGTTGCCAGCGAAAGTGACAGAGGTCGTTGTTGAATTTAAGAACGTGCCAGACAATGTATATCTCGCGAGCAAACATAAGTTGCAACCGAATTTGCTCGTTTTCCGTGTGAACCCGATGGAAGGTGTTTACGTCAAGTTTAATGCGAAAATGCCAGGTTCTGATGAGTTGATCTCGCCCGTTGCGATGGATTTCTGTCAATCGAGCGATATTGGCATGAACACACCGGAAGCGTACGAGCGGTTACTGTTTGATGCGATTCGCGGTGATTCTACATATTTTACCCGTTGGGATGAAGTAGCCTTTGCTTGGCGTTATGTGGATCGGATTGCAAAGGCATGGTCATCTACTGCACATGATCTCGAATCTTACGAAGCAGGCACTTGGGGACCTGTCGCCGCCAATAAACTATTAGAGGCTAGCGGGCATCACTGGTGGCCTGTGAATGGAATGCGCGAAAACTAAATCATGAATTTGATGAAAATATTCTAACTAGGGAAGAAAGAAGGCACGGAAACTGCATGAACTCTGCCACAAATAAAGATTTGCAACATGAAATTCAGAAGCGTCGAACGTTCGCAATCATTTCACACCCGGATGCGGGGAAGACTACGCTCACTGAAAAATTATTGTTGTTTGGCGGCGCCATCCGGCTTGCCGGCACCGTAAAAGGTAGGAAAGTCGGTAAATTCGCCACATCGGATTGGATGGAGATCGAGAAACAAAGAGGGATTTCTGTTACTTCCAGCGTATTACAATTTGATTATGAAAGTAAACGGATTAACATTCTTGACACACCTGGACATCAAGATTTTAGTGAGGATACGTACCGTACGTTAACGGCTGCGGATAGCGCAGTGATGTTAATTGACTCTGCTAAAGGTGTAGAAGCACAGACGAAGAAGCTTTTTCAAGTGTGCCGCATGCGGGGAATTCCTATTTTCACGTTTATTAACAAGTTGGACCGGGAAGGTAGAGACCCGTTCGATCTCATGGAAGAACTTGAGAATGTATTGGGCATTCGAGCATACCCGATGAATTGGCCTATTGGGCAAGGCCGAAATTTAAGGGGGATATACGATCGCAGAAAGTCCCGCATAGAATTATTTCAAGGTGATGACCATTCAGTTATTGCTGTTAAAGATGTGAGCGGAATTTTAGACCCCTTAGTGAAACAAGTCGCAGGCGAACATCTGTATCCTCAACTGAAGGAAGAATTAGAGTTGCTCGAAATTGCAGGAGATGAATTTGATGAAAGTCGGATTGCTCGTGGAGAGTTGACACCTTTATTTTTCGGAAGTGCGATTAATAACTTCGGTGTCCAAACGTTTCTGGATAATTTTCTGCAACTTGCTCCCATACCCGCATCACGTAATAGCGTTGCTGGCCATATCTCACCAGAAGATCCGCATTTTTCTGGGTATATCTTCAAAATTCAAGCGAACATGAATCCTGCACATCGCGATCGTATCGCATTCTTGCGCATTGTTTCTGGACAATTTGAGCGAGGAATGACTGTCAAACATGTCCGATTGGGTAAAGACATCAAACTTTCCCAACCGCAACAATTTCTTGCACAGGATCGCGACATTGTTGAACATGCTTATCCGGGTGATATTGTTGGATTGTTTGATCCGGGCATTTTTAGGATCGGTGATACATTGTCTGTGCGCAACGATGTCCACTTTGATGAGTTGCCGACATTCTCACCGGAGCTTTTCTCAAAGCTAATTGTCAAGAATGCGTTGAAACATAAACAATATCAGAAGGGAATTGACCAACTGACGGAGGAAGGCACGATTCAAGTGTTTCGGACTATCGGCTTCGAAGATACCGTTCTGGGTGTTGTTGGACAATTGCAATTTGAAGTGTTTGAATACCGAATGAAGCATGAATATGGGGTGGATGTGCTTTTGCAACGACAACCTTGGCAATTTGCACGCTGGGTTGTGGGTAGTCACATAGATCCAACCAAGTTTCGTGTCAATTCAACGCTCTGTCTAGATAAGAACAACCAATATGTAGCACTTTTCGAGAGCGAATATGCGATGCGGACGGCGATGGAACGCAACAATGACATAAAATTTTTGGAACTAGCACCTTAAATTACAAAAAATTACATTTAATGTATTTTCAAACGAATGCAAACTATGGTATACTCACGCCATTGATGAATGTAAACAATCGTAAGAAAAGAGTGAAATTGATGATGATGTCCGTTATCAAATTAAACTCAGATGGGACCTCAGCGTTAGCTTGCATCCATCTGAACGAAGTTGATTACATGGAAATTGAAGGTCGTAAAATCGTATATTATTTAAACAATGAGAAATATCGACACATTTCAACTCTGTCGGAGATGGAGGAGTACCTGAGCGATCATGGGTTTGACATGTTGGACAAAACCAACCTCGTGAACTTGAACAGGGTTGTGAAGTTTGATGATTCGCAAGGGAAAGTGTATTTTCAAGAAACAGTCACCCCACAAAGCAAATTTGCTACAGTGGCCTATATTAAACAGAAAATGATTCGCAAAGAAATGGTCCGCAAGACAACCTCTAACGTTCGAGACATTCTCAAACGGCTAAAACTCAGCGAACTGAAGCAACAACTGATGGATTACTAAAAAAGTAAGCACCAAAAGTCATGCGTATGACTTCAGGTGCTTATTTTCAATTCGTTTTTGATGAAATGGGTTGTCTGGGCAAATGTTCATAGATGGTCTGCACCAATTTTGTCCGCATCTGTTGGTCGCTGTTTTTCCAAATGATTTCAAACAACACACCCAAGCCGGGCAGTGTCCGCTCGTCGTGATCCATAGCGGTATCTATCGTTTCAAATAATCCATCCGTGTGCTTTTCCTGCATGCGTTGATATATCGCTTGGCGTAACGTCATCATCTCCGAGGTACCTCCATAGGAACAATTGAATTTATTCTACACACATAAAGCGTAATTCATACTACTACATTAGAGGCAGGTAGGAGAGCATGATCGAAACGATTACATCAATACACAATTCGAATGTAAAACGATGGTCCTCACTCTTAACGAAAAAAGGAAGAGATCTAGAACGTGCATTTCTTATAGAAGGAGTGCACCTTGTTCATGAGGCGATAAAAAGTGGTGCGCCAATACACCATATTCTTTATGTGCCCGATTCTCCCGGGGCTCAACAATTACATCGTTTGTGGATGCAATCCGAACCCAATTCGTTCCAAACTCAGGTGTCATGGTCTGCTGTTTCTGATCAAGTTATGGGTAAAATCACAGATACTCAAGTGCCTCAGGGTGTGGCTGCCATCCTACCGATCGGTTTTTGGGACAGATCGGATCCCCTTCATAAACGCCCTGGTTTTTGTATTGCCCTTGACGCAGTCCAGGATCCGGGGAACGTCGGTACCATTATTCGAGCTGCTGATGCAGCGGGTGCTTCTGTCGTGCTTCTTGGCAATGGGTGTGCGGACCTTTACAACCCCAAAACGATTCGATCTACTATGGGATCCATCTTTCACCTGCCGATCATCTCTTGCAATCTGCGCGAGGTGCTTCCCCAACTACGTGCACACAGTCACCGAATCATCGCAACGACCCTTCAATCGCAACGTGTATGTTACGAAGTGGAACTTACAGGCGATATATGCTTTATCTTAGGCAATGAAGGAGCCGGGATTTCAAATGATCTGCTTGACATATGCGATGAGCAACTGCTCATTCCGATGCATGGCCGTGCAGAGTCATTGAATGTTGCTATGGCAGCTACCGTACTGCTTTATGAAGCGGTGCGACAGCATCGATACGCAACTTCTTTTTCTTCGACAACACACATATAATGTCTACACCTGTTGAACAAGCGAGGGGGAAGATCTCCTGTTACGCAAACGAAGGTTCCGTAGACGTTCATTTCAAACATTCGGATTTCGAAGCTACAGACTGAAACCGATGCACCGTAATCTCATTGTGTTGTTGACGATCTTCGCTGGAATGATCGCAAGTGTGCAATCATTCTTTTTTATTGAACAGCATTTGCGTGAGCCGTTGATGAAGGTTGCTGGCATTCGTGTGAAGCAAATGGCCACAGAGGCGATCAATCAAGCCATATCGAATCAGATTTCACAACGTGAGGCTGTTGGAGAACTCATTACATGGCAAACCAATGGCAGTGGGAATATTACCGGATTCATGTTGAATTATAGGGAGCACATGCGCATCGCATCCGAAGTCGTTAAAATTGTGCAAGACACATTGCAAAAACAAGTTCATCGAATTGAACATATTCCAATCGGGCAAGCATTGGATAGTGTCATATTGGCTTCATTCGGTCCATCCATTCCCATTCGTTTTGAATCTGCGGGCGCTCCACAAGTCGATTTGGATACAAGAAAAGAAGACGCTGGGATAAACATGTTACTTGTTACTGTATTTATTCGCATTACTGCTGAAGTGATGATTTACATTCCATTCGACACGAAACCGGAAATTGTTACGACCGAAGTTCCGATCTCCTATATTTTGGTGAAAGGCGATGTGCCGATGTATTATTTAGACGCTAAAGGGAATCCGTTAAAAAATATGGATGGAGGAACTTCATTGGTCATGCCATCGCCCAGTTTACCTCCTCAAGTTACTGACTAACATAACCCTTCTTACGCTTGTGTTCTTCACGTTCCCACTTTCGTAAATATGGATAAGGATCGAACGACCATTCTGTCAATCCATTATCCCTATACAAACCGTAGTGGAGATGCGGGGGAAATTTGCCTTGAGTACCTGGTTTGCCGTAACCTGAACTTCCAACCCAACCGATGACATCACCTGGTTTCACGATATCTTCTTCTTTAGTGTTTTTTTGGAATCCCGACAAGTGCGCATAGTAGTGATATACATTATTCAAATCTCGAATGCCCACCCTCCATCCACCGTAACGATTCCAACCCTGTTCCTCAATGACGCCATAACAAGTACTGCGCACAGGCATGCCATAGTGTGCAAATAAATCTGTCCCCTCGTGGATACGATATCCACCGTAATTCCGTGCGGTTCCCCAAGTGCTGCGATAGGCATAATCACTCCCAAGCGGCAATACAAATGCATGTTGGTGAAGATCAAGTGTGCCGAACGTGCGATATAACTTGGAAAATTGTTTGATGCGCATGACGCTCCGATGATTCTGATAATATTTCCAAATGGCAATATCAAAATCAACCCCAGATGTACCGTAGTGCAGTAACACTTGAGCCAGACTGTACAGAACATCGCTATCATTGAATCGATCTGCACGTCCATCACCATTCCCATCCCTACCCAATCCCGAGAACAATGCAATGGATTCACGGTTTACATCTTCTGGATCTGGATTCATCAATCCGACCCATTGACCACGACTGATCTCAATTGCAATCAAGCTGTTTCGTGGTTCCCTGCGTTTGGGGTTGGCAATGGTTAATGTTCGCTCATACTGATCAATCGCAGCAAGGTGATACCATGGAATGCCTGTCATCGTGCTAATTTGATTAAGTAACGCTTTCCTGTCATCGAATGTTTGTTTCATAGTGTGCCTAATTTGTGAAGATGACTCCTTAGGTGAAGCGGCTTTGGATACGGATTTTCCTGCGATTGGGCTGCATACTATGGCAAAAACAAAGATCAACAGCAAAAAGAATTTCGATTGTTTCATGAATAAGCCTCCACAGTCGTTGCGATTTCAGAAGGATAAGGTATTATTTTTAATGTGCGCAAGTTTTCAAAAAAATCACCATCAAAACGAAAAAAGGAGCGTGTATGTGTTGTTTGACTATTTGCACGCAAATGAACACACGGATGTAAATATGGTATTACTGCAAGCCAATCTTGACGATATGAATCCAGAGTGGACGAGTTACGTCATGGAATTGTTGTTTGAAGCAGGAGCGAATGATGTATTCTGGGTTCCCATTGTGATGAAAAAGGGAAGGCCAGGTTTCATGCTGAATGTTCTTGCAGATGTAGGGAAGATTGATCCGGTGGAGGAAATTATTTTTCGAGAGACGACAACTCTGGGGATCCGCAGGTTGGAGGCTTCTGTGCATCGATTGGGGAGAGTATGGCGGGATGTAACAACGCGTTGGGGAAACATTCGCGTGAAGGTAGGTATTCACCAGGGAAGAGAGGTTCAATATGCTCCTGAATACCGGGAATGCATTGAAGTTGCCCAGAAAGAGCATGTGTCGTTGAAGGAAGTTTATGACGAAGTTCGCAGAGCGTATGTTCAAAATAAATAGGTTGCCTAAGGCAACCCTAATCGACAAGACCTATAACGGTGCGAAGCACATTCGGCTGTGCAGGTAAATCGCGGGTTCCAGCGCCGTACCCGATCGATTGCACAACCATAGGCGGCAATCCTGAGCTAAACTCATCCACTACAGCAGCAACAATTCCTGCTCCGGTGGGCGTTGTTAATTCGAATGCGTGAGTGGATGGAGCGATGGGTAATCCGCGCATCATTTCTAACGTTGCAGGTGCAGGTACGGGATAGATGCCGTGATCAATCCGAACCGTTCCTGAACCGAGCGGAATTGGGGAGGCTAAGATTCGATCGGGTTGCAAGTTGTCAATGGCAAGTGCTACACCCACGATGTCAACGATTGAATCGATAGCCCCAACTTCATGGAAATGTACACTATCGAGTGGGATCGCATGAATTTTGGCTTCTGCGATGCCGATTTTTTTGAAAATGTTCAATGCCAGCTGGGTGGCTCGTTCATTGAAGTCTGCATTTTCAATCAATTTGACAATATCAGAGTAGCCGCGGTGTGATTGGAGCACTTTAAAACGCTGCTTTTCATGTAAAACAACATCTGCTTTCAGGGCGGAAATTCCACTCTTCATCACGTGTTTCCACAACAAGGAATACCCTTCAACGCCAAGTTTCTTTAATCCTTGTTCGATGTAGTCACGGTCGGCGCCCGCATCAACCAAAGATGCCAATGTCATATCGCCTGAAATTCCCGAGAAACAGTCGAAATATAGTATTCGCATGGAAAGTTTACTCCTTGACTATTTGTTTATGAATGATTCCCGCGTTGTACCCGCCGCCAAAACCATTATCAATATTGACGACAGAGATGCCAGGCGCACATGAATTTAACATGGTTAACAATGCGGAAACACCATGGAAGCTTGCACCATAACCAATGCTAGTGGGGACGGCAATAATTGGTTTGTCCACTAGACCGCCTATAACACTTGCAAGTGCACCCTCCATGCCTGCAACCACTACGATCACAGTAGCTTCTCGAATTAAATGCAGTCGTGCAAACAAACGATGAATGCCTGCCACACCGACATCATACACACGTTCCACGTGGGAACCCATGCATTCTAGAGTAATAGCGGCTTCCTCGGCAACGGGCAAATCTGAAGTCCCAGCGCATACAACGGCGACATAACCTTCCCGGACACGAAGGATCGGGTGTCGGAACCAAGTCAACATGCGAGCGGTTTCGTGATACGTGATTTCAGGTATATTGCCGATAATTTCTTGAGCTTTCACAGGTTCTACACGGGTGGCCATGACCCGATCAACATGATCCATAAATTTACGAAAGATGGCCGTGATTTGGTGGGCTGTTTTACCTTCGCCAAAAACAACCTCAGGAAACCCAGTTCGTTGTTCTCTTACCAAATCTAAGGTTGCAAAACCGAGTTCAGCTTGCACAGCTTGCTTACGTTGCATCTCTCGAATAGATCGTTCCGCCTCAGAGGGAGTCAATTCGCCTGATTGAACCTGCTGAAGCCATTCGATTAGTTGATGATTCATTATACAGGAGCCTTCTTTCGCGTTTCTTCGCTTAAAACCTCATTCATACTTCCTGTGCGGTATCCTTGCAAATCCAATGTGACATACTGAAAACCAAGCGATGCAAATTTCGCATGAATTTTCTCGCTGTTTTCGATCACTTTCAACATTTCATTAGGCATGACTTCAATGCGAGCAATTTTTTCGTGATGACGAACGCGTACTTGCCATAACCCCAAATTCATCAGAAAGTCTTCAGCTACGTCGAGCTGGTCAATTTTGTGTTTTTCAATTTTTGTCCCATATGGAATTCGCGATGAAAGGCAAGCAAAAGACGGTTTGTTCCATGTTCGCAGTCCTAGACGCCTTGAAAGCTCGCGGATATCGTCTTTCGTTAGTCCTGCTTCTTGTAGAGGACTTCGTACGCCTTGTTCTTGTTTTGCGGCTAGACCGGGCCTATAATCGCCTAAATCATCCACATTTGAACCATCTAGAATGTAAGGGTAACCTTGTTCTGCGGCAATTCTGCGCAAATGTGAGTATAGTCCAGTCTTGCAATGGTAACAACGATCTGGATTATTAGCTACAAAATCAGCATTGTCCAACTCACTGACTTCTGTCTTCAGCAACCTTACATTCATTTCTTCGGCTAAAAGAATCGCTGCATCAAACTCCCGACTAGGGAATGTTTCTGAGGCAGCAGTTACGGCTACACAGTGATCTCCCAACTCATGGTGGGCGCGTCTTAGGATGAATGTGCTGTCTACTCCACCAGAGAATGCAACAAGTACACGTCCCATTCCACGAAGGATTTCACCCAGCTGTGCATCTTTCTGTTCCAGGGTCAATTGAATTTCCATAGTTTCCCTCCATAACAGCAAAACATGGGATTAAAAATCGAATATGTTCGTATTTCATCATACCACAATTTGCATACGGATGTGGAATAGAGACGAGTTCATGATATAATAAAGAACATATGAGGAGTGGAAGAGGATGTCCATAATCATTGAACGGAAACCGAATTGGTTAAAGACTGAACTTGTTTCTGGAGAAAAGTTCGCTCAATATAAAGAAATCAAAAGTATGATGCGTTCCAATCGATTGCATACGGTGTGTGAAGAGGCTCAATGCCCCAATATTCATGAGTGTTGGGCCAACCGAACGGCAACGTTCATGATTCTGGGCAATATTTGTACACGGGCTTGCCGTTTCTGTGCAGTTCAATCCGGGTCACCTACTGAACTGGATTTGGAAGAACCGGATCGGGTTGCGGCTTCTGCTGAACAGATGGGTCTACAACACTGTGTGGTAACCTCAGTCGCAAGAGATGACCTTGAAGATGGCGGTTCTGCAATTTTCGCGATGACGATTCGTGCCATTCGGACAAAATTACCACTATGTGGCGTAGAGGTGCTCATTCCCGATTTTCTAGGCAAAGAGAAGTCACTCCATGCTGTTCTGGACGCAGCTCCGGATATCTTAAATCATAATGTAGAGACGGTAGAACGATTAAGTGACCGCGTGCGCTCGAAGGCCAAGTATCAGCGGTCATTAGAGTTGCTTCGCCGCTCAAAATTATATGCCCCTCTGATTCGCACAAAATCATCCATCATGGTTGGTGTGGGAGAGACAGTCGATGAAATCTATGCAACGATGGATGATTTGCGTGAGGTTGGATGTGATATACTCACCATCGGGCAATATTTACAGCCGACGACCAAGCACTTGAGTATAGAAAAATATTATACCCCTGCTGAATTTAACCAACTGAAAGCAGACGGACTGCAACGAGGATTTAAACATGTGGAATCAGGACCTCTGGTCCGCAGTTCCTATCATGCACACGAGCAAGTTGAATCGGCGAGGAGGAAATTGCAATGATAATGGTGGGTGGTAGAACGTTCGAACTTGTTCATGAACACAAGAATGCATGGAACTTGGATGCTTTTAAGGAAAGATACAGCGAGGTGCTAGACCGCTATGATTTTGTGGTTGGTGACTGGGGATACAATCAGCTAAGGCTGCGCGGTTTTTTTCGCGACAGTAACGCCAAGGGTGCGAAGGACACGTTGATTTCTTCACTTCAAGACTACTTACAGGAATATTGTAATTTTGGTTGCGGTTTTTTTGTTTTGGAACGTGCACAGGGCAAAAACAGTTCTTTCATTCCGACCATTCTGGAAACCCCATCTTGGGAAGGCAATGACAACAGCTTATCTAAAGATGGAGTTGAGCATGAACCCGCCCCAACCACAACAATGAAATACAGCGATCGCAAACCTTATGCATGGCGAGAAAATCAGTCCCCCCATCGACTTTCGGGACGGCATGCAGCTACATCATCATCCGGTAGTGATACGCAACCGAAGACAGAAACAGTTCGTGAATCGGAATCAACGAACCATACGCCGAAAAAAACACCTCATACAACAGAACACCGTAAACCTTCGAACAGTTCTTCTAATGGTGAGATGCGACCCGTGAACAAGAAACAAGTTCAAGCGAAGAAATACCGCCAAGAACAACATCGACAACGAAATCAACGTAACGACCTGGGCGAATACACCAAACGGTCCGTCCCAGAGAGCCGACCCGCTCAACGGAATCGCGAATCGTAATACGTTCATTCTATGCTGTCGCCAATGAAAGCTTCCTTCACCCTATCCCAGAAAGGAAACGGACGATAGCGTGCGAAAGTGACTTTCTGCTCCGCTACTGTGCTTCGAACGTTCAGCACAGATGAGTAAGGGACCGTTATATGATCCACTGTTAGTAATAACTTTTGACCGGCTCTTGGAATAATGTCGCAGTGATGATGTTTAGGCAAGATCAGCGACGAACCGATTGTTCGAAATATTCTGTTGTTGATCGAAGCGATCTCAGTAATTTGAATTGCATCCAATGCGGGATGAAGCACAGCGCCATTCAAACTTTTATTGTAAGCGGTGCTTCCCGAAGGTGTCGAGATACAAATTCCGTCTCCCCGGAACATCTCAAAAGATGAATCATTGATATGAAGGTTTGCCACCAATGTGGCTTCTGCTCCTTTCAATGTGAACTCATTCAATGCAAGAAATGGGTGAATGCCTTGTTCTGTAGTGAGTTCAACGCGAAGTAGCGGATATTTGACAATTCGATCTTTCAAATCCTCACCGTTCGCCATCAGAGATATCAGCCGTTCGACCTCATTCGGTTTCCAATCGGCATAAAAACCAAGATGTCCCGTATGAATACCGACAAATGCAATACGATCCAGTTGGTTTCGGTACTGGTGAAATGCGTGTAACATGGTTCCATCACCGCCGATGGATACAACAACATCTGGCGAGTGGTCATTCCACAACAATCCGTAATTTTTAGCCAAACGATTCAATGTTTCAGTTAATGACCGTGATGCATCGTCACCGCGGTTCAAGACGAAGTAATTCAAATTACACCCCCAAAGCTCCTAGCCGATCAATAATACGCCTTTCATTTTCATCATATCGAAATTGGCAGAGGAACTCAATGGTACCTTATCGTGCAAATAAATCCCACACATAGAAGGCAATGATTGCAGAGAAAATACCGTGAAGTAATTTAGCCCCTGCGAAAGATGCATACCGAATCGACAAGTGACCAACCAGACTCATAATTTGTGCATGCACCGATAATCCTCCCCAAGCAAGGATGAAGGAAAGTATCGTAAGGCGCAATTGCGAGTTGATCTCTTCACCAGACGCAGCCGTTGATTGTGCGCCCAGGGTGACCTCAAACAACCCGTTTATGAGGGCTGCTGTCAATGGTGCGGGAATATGCAAGGGATTCAACACAAAATCTGCAATGTATTGCATGACAGAAAGTACGTTAGACAAGCTTAAAACTTGGATGATGACAGCAAAAAAAACAACCAATCCCCCGATGATAACACTTAACCTTAGACCGTTCGTAATGCCATCCCACAGCAGTGAACCCAGTGGACGACCATCCAATAATCGCCCATGATGCATCGCAAGGAGCGCATTCGCCAGCCATCCTTTCGTTGTCCTTCGTGTTGTAGTGCCATTCTTTGTCTGTGTTGAATCAGTTCGCATCACGAATCCAAGAACGATCCCTAAAGCAACAGCACCGCCATAATGGGCGATGGCAAGGATCGGTGCCAAGGAAACATCGTTTAATAAACCGACCGATACAGCACCAATGAGAAATATGGGATCAGCCGTTGTTGTGAAAGCGATTAATCGTTCACTTTCCTTGCGTCCAAGAAGACCAGCATCCCACAGTTGTGCTGTTAGTCTTGCACCCACGGGATATCCTGAGGCAAACCCTATGGCCAAAACAAAACCACCAGAACCCGAGACACGAAAGAGGGGTCGCATGAAAGGATCAAGCAAGGAACTTAGGAAATGCACAACACCCAAACCAATCATAAGTTCTGATACGATAAAAAAGGGAAGCAGTGCAGGAAACAAAATATCCCACCAGATCGCTACACCATGCGATGCGGCATCTACGCTTGCGGCAGGAAAGGTGAATAGGAACACCACGACAATAAAAACCAGAAAATAAATGGGTGCGAGTGCATACAACCTTCTGCGATGAGATTGCATAAGTGTTCACCTCGATATCCGATTGTATGCGGACAACCTAAAGGGTATTCACATACGCATGGCTCATCGACTGTGATATAATTTCTTCCAGGCGATCCTTTACAAGGAGTTGTTCAGATGAATCCACTTTACCAAATACATATCAACTGCAAATCATGCAGCAGAGATTTTCAAACATCGAAAGTGCGTTCAAGCTTTAAGAAACCAAGGAAAGTGGATTCTGATTTTTGTGTGCATTACAACGAAGGACAGGAAAACCCTGAGTATTATGTCGTGCATATTTGCCCCTATTGTGGTTACGCTTCAACCTCGAGTTTTGCAACTTCGCTTGACGAGGCTGTGAAGGAACTTTATAGAAAAAAAATATCTGCATCCTGGGCGCTTCGTGACTTTGGCGGTCGGCG
Source organism: Paenibacillus sp. (assembly GCA_044353165.1). Classification (GTDB taxonomy): domain Bacteria; phylum Bacillota; class Bacilli; order Paenibacillales; family YIM-B00363; genus JBILCM01. Next base: position 9,263 of record JBILCM010000030.1, on the reverse strand, counting down.
TACAGTGGATGATGCCATGTTTTCATTCAAGCTTGCTCTATATAGCGCACAAATATCAAATGAGAACGAAAGGCTGATTGCAGGCATTCTGCATCATATTGCATGGCTTTATCGTTACCAGTTGGATTCAGAGAATGAACTACGTTACCTTCAACTCACGCTTGAAGCCTATGTGAATGTTTTTGAGAAGGATGAGTCTGGTGAGAATAATCGCGCGAAATTGATGTACTTGATCGGCGATCTTCATCGCAGACTGAAGCAATACAACGAAGCGGTTAGATGGTTCGGCAAGGTCATCCAAGACCAATCTATTACAGATGCCGGTATGATTCGCGCTTGTCGGGAAGGATGGATGAATACCCGGGAGGAAATGATTGCACAGCGGTTGGAGTTGCCCGAAGTGTTGAAGAGCGAAAGGAAGTGATCACTCTTCCTTTCGCTTTTCTTCGGATTGCTGCGCAAGTTCTGCTAACTTTGCGAGCAACACATGTTTGGGCATATGCATGAGATGTTCGATGGGAACCTTAAGCATGCCAGACAATTTAATCGCGGTTTCGGGCGATATTTGTAACGGTTTCAAATGTTACGCCTCCTTCTTATAATTTGTTGTATTTAGCTTACAATTCAATATGATCGTTTTCAACTAGAGTGCAAAAATGAACAATAAGGAGATCCCAGGAGATGGTAAAGACACCGTTGTCACAAGTATGGGAATTGGAATCTATTTTTTTAGGAGGCAGCCAATCAGAGAAATTCCAATTATTTCTTGATACTTTGCAACAAAACATTGTTGATTTGGTTCGAAAAATTGAATTATTCGATACGCTTGCTTTAGAGAAAGACAAATTAAGTTTACTGGTTGACCAAACACAAGTGATCAATAGAAACTTGAAAGAGGCCGAATCCTTCACAAGTTGTCTAACAGCACAAGACCAACATGATAAATGGGCAGTGACTCTTGCCGCACAAGTGAAAAGTTTAACGGCAACATTCGAATCTACATTGGTTAAGTTGGATCGATGTTTCGCCAACATTACCGATGAAAATTGGACTGCATTGTTGCAAATGCCAAATCTTCGTGCAGTTTCTTTTCCACTCACAGAGCGAAGGAAGAATGCACTCGAAAAGATGTTTCCTGAGCAAGAAATGATCGTCAATGATCTTGCGATTGATGGTTACCATGGGTGGTCCAATCTGTATAATACAGCTGTGAGTTTATTCTCCTTGTCTTATGAGGAGAAAGGGAAGACAGTTCAATTGTCAGTTGGCCAAGCCTCAAACAAATTACACCACCCTATAAGAGCTGTAAGAGAATCTGTATTTGCCGCTTGGGAAACTTCGTGGTCGAATCAAGCAGAGTACTGTGCAAACGCGTTAAATCATCTTGGCGGGTTTCGGCTTCAAGTGTATAAGCATCGGAAGTGGGATTCGATTCATAAAGAACCATTGGCAATCAATCGGATGTCCGCAGAGACATTGCAAAGTATGTGGACAGCTGTTGAACGCAATCGCACATTCTTGCTTGATTATTTTGCGAAGAAGGCTACCCTACTCGGGGTGGATCGACTTGCATGGCATGATGTTGAAGCTCCGCTGGGCTCAGTTCAGCAATACATCCCTTATGATGAAGGCGCAGCATTGGTCATTCAACAGTTTCAACAATTTGGCACGAAACTTGCAAAATTTGCGGAGCAGGCTTTCATCAAACAATGGATCGAAGTCGAAAATCGAGGCAACAAACGGCCGGGGGGATTTTGTACGACTTTCCCTGCATCTAAGCAAACCCGTATCTTTATGACTTATGATGGCACGATGAACAACGTCTCCACGCTCGCTCATGAGTTAGGTCACGCATTCCATCAGTATGTCATGGATGATTTGCCTGACTTGGCTCAAAATTATGCGATGAATGTAGCAGAGACAGCCTCGACTTTCGCAGAACGCATTGTATCTGATGCTGCGATCCGAACGGTTACGGATCGGGCGACAAAACTGGTTTTGCTTGATGACAAGATACAACGCTCTGTTGCTTTCTTGATGAACATTCATGCTCGGTTTCTTTTTGAAACTTGGTTCTATGAGGAACGAAGAAAGGGAATCGTCCATGCAGATCGACTGAATGAATTAATGCTTACAGCGCAGAAAACAGCCTATCACGATGCGTTGGGATCGTATCATCCCCATTTTTGGGCTTCCAAGCTTCATTTTTATATCACAGAAGTGCCATTCTATAATTTCCCATACACGTTTGGGTTTTTGTTTAGCAATAGTGTGTTCGAACGCGCTTTACAATCAGGAGATCAATTCGAAGATCAATACATTGCACTTCTGAGGGATACAGGGGTGATGAGCGCTGAAGATTTGGCGCTCAAGCACTTGCAGGCGGATATACGCAGTTGTGAATTTTGGGAGAGCACCCTTATTCCATTAAAGAATGATGTTCAACAATTTGTAACACTATAACAAAGAAAAAAAAGTGACTACGCTTTGAATAGTCACTTTTCTTTTCATGCTTTAACGACGGAATTGACCTGCTAAAGATTGCTCAGCGATTTGTACCAATCGGCGAGTGATATGTCCCCCGATCGCACCCGTATCTCGGGTAGCCATGTAACCATAGTATCCGTCTTGCGGAATTTGAATTCCTAATTCTTGTGCAACTTCAAATTTCAATTGCTCCAAAGCTTGATTCGCTTGTGGCACGACCAAATCATTCGTGCGGCCAGAACCTGTACCCATGTGTGATCACCTCCCTTGTAAGGTAGTATGTTCCAAAAGGTGAGGAATACGCATCAATCGAATTGGCAAATTGGACCAGTCGTCCGTCGGTAACATCGACGTAAACATTGACGGTCGAAGTTTGGTTCGCTATAGTTGGGAACATGAACACGAACGAGGAGAGTTACGTATGAGAAAAGTACTATCAGGCATTCAACCTAGCGGCTTGCTCACGATTGGAAACTACATTGGTGCGATCCGACAGTTTGTAAACATGCAACACACATTTGATTGTTATTTTATGATCGTTGACCTTCATGCCATTACAGCTCCACAAGAACCTGCCAAATTGCGCGAGCAGACGGAAGCATTAGCTGCCATCTATGTTGCGTGTGGGATCGATCCCAACAAAGCGACGTTATTCGTGCAATCCCATGTGCCTGCGCATGCCATGCTAGGGTGGATGCTAACTACCATCACTTACATGGGTGAATTGGAGCGAATGACTCAATTTAAAGATAAATCCGCAGGGAAAGAATCCATTGGAACGGGATTGTTTGTTTATCCGTCATTACAAGCGGCGGATATTTTACTGTACAATGCAGAACTTGTTCCGGTAGGTGCCGACCAAAAACAACATCTTGAATTGACTCGCGATTTGGCTATCCGGTTCAACCAACGTTTTGGGGAAACATTCGTTTTGCCAGAAGGCCATTATAATGAAGTAGGCGCTAAAGTCATGTCTTTACTGGATGGCACGAAGAAGATGAGCAAGAGCGATCCGAATTCAGGCGCTTATATATCTATGCTTGATGATGCAGATACCATCCGCAAAAAAATTAGCCGCGCCACAACAGATTCAGGACGAGAAATTCGATTTGATCGGCCAGCAAAACCAGAAGTAAGCAACTTGCTGGAAATGATGTCTGTGTTCTCGGGCATGTCCATTCAGGAACTTGAGGGAAATTACGAGGGCAAAGGTTATGGAGCGCTTAAGAAAGACTTGGCGGATACGATCGTTGCCCACTTGGAGCCCATTCAACATAAGTACCGCGATATCCGTAGTTCCGGGCAGCTGCATACCATCCTGCAACAAGGCGCACAGAAAGCGAACGAGGTCGCAGGTTCTACGCTTCGTCGGGCTATGGAGCGTATGGGGTTTGTCAACTCATCATTTTGAAGTTTTTAGGATTCTACGCTTTAACGCCATTCCTGCACCTGTTACTGCAAAACTAAGCAGGAGAAACAATAGCGCCCACCATGGTTTGAAGTAACTTAACGAAGCGCCAGCTGCAATTAAACAAATCATTGAAGCTGTTGCAAAAAAAAACGATTGTTTTTTATTCATCTGTATTCACCTGTTTCAGACGTTTCCTGAGGTTCTCAATACTGGTCCAACCGACGTAACTGAATCGGGGCTCCATATTTGCATTATACCTTACAACGGCTAGGAATGGGTATTGTTTTCGGTGTTGGTATCGCATATCAAGCCAATAAACGGTCACTGCCAAGTGGCCGTATTCAATTTTTGCACATGGCATACGGCTAAAATAAAGGAAGGCAGCAACGTCGGGATGCATCCGAGAGCTTTCGATTTCTGGCGTCGTTTCACATGCCGATCGTCCCACCCACAATAGTTGACCATTCTTCCATTCCCCAGTGGTATACGCTCCGCACGCGTGTTGTTTGATAAGATTCCATCTGCTAAATTGAATGGTGGGGATAGCCGTATAAACATCCCCTTTTTTTGCTTCGGAATCGATTAGTGGTAATTTACGTTCAAGGAAAACATGTTGCAGGGTTCGAACGAGAAAATACAGCAATATGACAACATAGAGAATTGAGAAAATGATTCCGCCATGACTTAGTGCAGTCATCCACAACAGAATCGCTACAAAATGTGCAATAAACACGAACGGATCAAATATGTTTATGACATCCCAAGCGATCCAACGATCATGGAATGGTCGAAGAGCTTGTGTGCCATAACTGTTGAATAAATCCGTAAAAACATGAACGAGAACGGCAATGAAGACCCAGCGCGTAATCACAAGTAATGAGATGTTAGGGAAAATAAGCCAAATCGAAACACTGATAAGGCCTGTCCAAATAAACCATGCGGGGATGGAATGTGACCATCCGCGATGATTGCGCACATACTTAGCGTTGCTATGCAGTTTTAATAACGTATCCGTGTCAGGTGCCTGGGAACCTGCTAAAGTACCAAAGAGCACAGCAACAGACGTCAATGCATCGCTTGAAACACTGGGGTCAATTTGTGACAATCCTGCTAAACCAATCCCGAATGCGATATGTGTCACTGTATCCATTGTTAATGATCTCCTTCCTCGCAACAAGTTAGGCCAGATGCAACTCGTTCTTATCATCTACATGACAGAGCCTTCCCATTCGGGAAGGCCTTGCGCTTGATCAACCTGTGGAAACGCCGATCGCTCCTACCCCTGGCACCATATAATTCAATGGTTCATCAAACGTCACATAATCTAGGTTTACCATAAGCAGCAAATACCGCATTCCTGTAATAGGATCACTGATAATGATGTGGTCTCGTCCTGCGGCTTCCAAGCGGCCTTTGAAAATTTTGGCATTCCATTCTTTATTGTTTTCGAAAGTCATGTAGATCGTTGCTATTTTGCCCAAATTCAGCCTCAAAATATTTTCAATGTACGATTCTTCTGTAGCCAACGGTTCACTTCCACTCATCGCTACTGGAGCGGGTGGGAACCCTGGTGTTGAACGATAAAAATACATATGCAACTCATCCTTTCATGATGGGTTTAATACACACCATATACTCGCGGACAATTACGGTTTGAGGGCACAAAAAAACAATGGGATTTAAATCTGCCGCTGTTTTGTTGATTGTACCAAGTGGCTGGACATGTTCCTGTTGGACGAAAAAACCACAATGAATTTGTTGCTGGATGTTGACGTTCGCCGTTGACAACTCGTCTTGCAAGTCGAATTTCTTTGTCTCGGGCTCGTTGGTAGAAATAACCTTTTATCGTTGCTTCGAAACCACCAGGGCGTTGAAATACCATATCCTGGATGGACCGAATATCACGAAAATCCAAACAATTACCCCTAATTCGATTGACCCCGACATTGCCAACCATCAGCATTCCAAGTTCGCCTTCTCCTTCAGCTTCAGCACGCATAAGCCTTGCGAGTAATTTAATGTCCTCAATAGATGCCTTAATGACAGCCATGACAATTTTCACACTCCCTTTCCTGATGCTTCTACGACTAATGTATTAGGCTAGTGCCTGTCACGTGCGTATTGCTTTGAAAACTGACAAATTCATGAACGTGAATGACAATCATTGCGAAAGACAAGTGTCTTCGGTATGATTAGTGGTGATTATACGAGGGGGAGCTGTAGGGAATTGGAAAAATCGTACATGCAACAATCAAATCCTGAAAATGCCGAGCATGTTGCGATTTCTGTTGAGCGTGCCTCCTGGAAAGATTTCATTGTGATCACCAAACCACGAATCATTGTAACGAATTTGTTTACAGCTTTTGGGGGATTCTGGGTAGCATCTTCTTGGGATATCGCTTGGTTGCCTTTGTTTATGATGCTGTTGGGCACTGCACTGGTGATGGCGTCGGGTTGTGTATTTAATAACGTGATTGATCGTGATCATGATACAAAGATGGAACGGACAATGAAACGCGCAATCCCCACGGGGAAAATTCGACCGAAAATTGCTGTAACATATGCATCATTACTCGGCATCATCGGATTGCTGTTGCTTTACTTTATGGTAAATCCATTAGTAGCATGGCTAGGCCTTGTCGGGCATTTGGCTTATGTCGTCATTTATACAGCTTGGCTAAAGCGAACATCGACGTGGAGTACATCAGTTGGTGGGATATCTGGCGCTGTGCCTCCTGTTATGGGATACTGTGCTGTAAGTGGCGTTATCGATTGGGGTGCGTTACTTTTATTCGGGTTACTTTTTTTCTGGCAACCTCCACATTTCTGGGCGCTGGGCATTCGGAAGATGGAGGAATACCGAAAAGCAGGATATCCATTATTGCCCGTAATGAAAGGTGTAACACGGACCAAATGGCAAATGATTCCTTATCTCATTGCACTGTATCCTACAACTGTGTTTCTATACACAATGAACTATGTGGGGATTATTTTCTTGGTTGGCGGTCTTGTTTTACTACTTTTATGGTCGTTACAATGCATATCCGGTTTTTTTGTAAGGGACGATAACTCTTGGGCATTGCGTTCTTTTAAGTTGTCCATTTATTACTTAACACTTGTATTCTTACTCATGATTGTCGATACAACCACTGTTCCTGCGCAATAAACAAAGGAGAGATCGCAATTGAATACATTTTGGAGGAAACAAGGGTACAAAATCACGATGATCTTGATCTCGTGCATCCTGCTTGCAGCGATTTTTTATGTGTACTTTTTGCGAGATGAAGCGTCGGATTTTCCAGTTCAAGGAGAGGCTGCAGCATTTGAACTATCTGACATTCAAGGGGAACCGGTTTCAATCGACAATACGAGCGGTAATGTACGACTGCTTTATTTCTTTTTTGCAAACTGTCCGGATGTTTGTCCACCAACGACACATATGCTGTCCAAAGTGCAGGAACGTTTACAACAAGCGGGTGTATTCGGTTCTGACGCAAACATCTTGCAAGTCACGTTTGACCCCATCCGAGATACCGTAGACACGTTAACAAAATATGCTGCTAATTTTAACGCCGATTTAGATGCATGGAGATTTCTTCGGGGCAAGGAAGATGAAACGAAAAGCATTGGTGAGAAGTATGGGATTTTTATTAATAAAGACCCGGAAACCGGTTTTTTTATTCATTCCAACACAGTAATTCTAATTGATCCGAACAACCAAATTCGAATGCGTTACAACGGCAATGATTTGAATGATGAAAAAATTGCTAGCGATGTATTGAAGCTTATTGCTGAGTAATTGATTTGGGTTGTAATGGACTCCTTCCGAGTCCGCGCTGAAACGGAGGAAGCATTGTTAATGCGATCATTAATACAATGAACGCGATAAAGAATGGCGAGATAACATGACGTAACTGTCCTGCGATGATCGGTCCGAAAAAAGCGCCTATCGAGAACGAAATCGACAAAAGAGAGAATACACGCCCGTAACGTCCAGCGTCTGTAACCGAGGCTAATAAAGCGGCCAGAGCGGGGAAGATCACGCCTTTGGACATTCCGATACAAAGTAGGGCAACAAACAGTGGCAGCGGCGACTCAATCGACATTGCAAAAAAAATCAATGCCAATGCAAGGCTCCCAAGCACAGTGCGTAAATATGCTGATGAATGGTTTAAGAATATCATTCCTAAGGTGATGAGTGCGCCGAGACTCACAATCGAGAATAAAATTCCGGATTGTATGACTGACGATTGAGAAGAAACGAGTAGCGGGATTTCAAAAAACAAGATTCCTTGTGAACATGACAATGCGATCGGAATACCATATACCGACCAAGGAATAACTTTCGCACCATTTTTTATGGCATGAGCATGCATGGGGTACATTTCACGCCCGCTACTGTTATTCTTGACCTTGATTGGTTCATGTAATGCGAACATTGCAATGCATGCTGTTATGATCAGCCCCCAACCGAGCGTTACAAAACTGGCGGTAAACCCAATTTTACTAACGAGAAGTGCGCCGACTGTAGGGGAAACTACAGAGGCTAGCGTATGCACGATTCCATTCCCAGACATCAATTTGCTTTGATGAATTTGATCTCTTGCCATTCTTGCGAGTAGAGCTAGGCATGCGGGAGAGAGGAATGCAAGCACAAACCCACTGACTGATCGAACAGCGAGCAATTGCCAAGGGTTATTTACATAACCTTGAATGATCATAAGAATCCCTGCAACACAAAGACTTCCCACAATATAAGGTTTGCTGCCATGTTGATCAACACGAATGCCCGCAATCCAATTCCCTGGTAAGTGGGTTAACGAATAAATACCCATAATAAACCCGATGAATGAAGGTGCGGCGCCAAGTGATATTGCGAACGGTGTGAGCATAGGATATTGCGCATGAAGATCGAAGAATGCTACAAATATAAATAAGTACAACCACACTACGGTTTTCACAATCATTCCCCTCCACTGATGCCCAAGGATAATGCACTTCTCTTACATGTATGGAATTGTCCAACAGTGTAGACCAGAATGGTGTATAATAACTATATTTAAACCTTGATTTGAAACAAAAAGGAGGCATAATCACATGCAAGATCAATGGTTGTCGTTCATTCAGGAGAAATGGTGGCTTCTGATACTTGCCTTCGTTGCACTTGGGATTGTTATCAAAGTGGTTAAGAAAATTATCAAATGGATTGTCGTCATCGCTATTATTATTGCCTTATTGGTGTATGGTAACAATTACAAAGATCAACTAACTTCTAGCATCACCCATCTTGAGGGAAAAACCCATGTGGAAAAACAGACAACAAGATGATTCACAATCACATCAAATCCATACACGAAGACAGTTC
>JBILCM010000084.1:0-9577 GCA_044353165.1 Paenibacillus sp. | reverse complement strand
GGTTCCCTGCATTACGTCTTCTTCGCATCAATCGTATTCAAGAAATCTCTCGCCGTGCGCACCACATATTTCACTTCGCCCAAATCTCGCTCCATGAGCGCGAATTTATGCACTTCAAGGAGAATCTTCTTCTCCTCAATATCCATTAATCCATCCAACTTTTGAAAATGAAACAGCTCCACCGGAGTCACTTCCAACGCATGCATCAACTTCTCTAACGTCTTCAGGGAAATATTCGTCTTCCCTCGTTCAATATCTGAGATGCGCGACTTCGTCATCCCATCCGATCCCGTTCGCTCGGCGACTTGGGCTTGTGTTAATTTCTTCGATTCACGGATGATTCGCAATTGCTCACCAACCAACTTTAGCAAGTCTGACAATTCACTCACCTCTAGTATAAGGCTAGTGAATTTTGGTGTTGTTGAAGATACAATGAAACGAATATTTTTGATAATTGTTCATTTATAATTGTACCATTACCATTTAATTTTTGGCTACTATTCGCAATCAGTTCTGGTTAGTGTCCCCGATTGATTTCGAATCGCCATGCATCCTCACACATCTGAACAAGTCCGCGCCGTGCACGCCATTGCAATTCATGATTGGCCTTGCGCGTGTCTGCAAAACACACAGCTATGTCACCGGATCTGCGCGCGACAATCTCATATGACACCTGTACGCCGCTTGCTTGCTCGAAGGCTTGGATCAACTGCATCACACTGGTGCCTTGACCCGTCCCCAGATTATAAATATGAGCGCCCTCGCTTAGATGGTGCAGCGCAGCAACATGCCCTTCGGCCACATCCATCACATGGATGTAGTCGCGCACCCCCGTCCCATCCGCCGTAGGATAGTCACCGCCGAACACGAGCAACTTCTTCAGCGTCCCCCTGGCCACCTGTGTGATGAACGGCATAATGTTGTTCGGGATGCCATTAGGTGTCTCTCCAATCGCACCGCTCTCATGCGCACCGACGGGGTTAAAATATCGGAGCACGGTAACACGTAACTCGGGGTGGGCACGTTGCGTATTCAACAATATCTTTTCACACACCGCTTTGGATTCCCCATAAGGGTTTGTTGCAGGCAGAAGTGCCATCCCTTCATGGAATGGCACCGGATTGTTCCCATATACAGTCGCGGAAGAACTGAAGACGAACTTGCTTACATCGTGTCGCACGCAAGCTTGCGCAAGAACGATCGTACTCACGAGGTTATTATAATAGTACGCAAGCGGTTGCCCGACAGACTCCCCCACGGCTTTCAATCCGGCAAAATGCAGCACGCCATCCACCCGATGCTGCGCGAAGATTTGTTCTACTGCCTTCGCGTTCGTGACATCAATTTCATAGAACAGTACACGCTGTTTCGCAATTTGCTCAATTCGCTCCAACGTCTCCATCCGGCTGTTTCTTAGATCGTCCGCTACAATAACATCATGCCCCGCTGCAAGCAAGGCAACGCACGTATGCGACCCAATGTACCCCGTTCCGCCAGTCACCAATAGCCTCATCCGCGATGGACACCTCGCATCCATATTAACGCATTCTCATCGATGAACTATTGTATGCCTGTTTCGCACGTTGAAGAACGTTCAGCACATGCTACAATTTAACGCGTATGACATTCCATGATGCCTTCGTTAACGATGCGGTAATGTGCCCATCTTGGAGAACGGACTGACCGCGCGTATGCGGCTGAACAAGATTCGGTTCCGAAGCGGTGTTGCGGGCTTTCAAATTTGTATGTTCCAAGACGATGTGTTCAAGCCATCGTGCGGTGTTCCCGAAGCTTCGAATATCGATAGTGAAGGGAAGCGCTTCCTGTAGGTCACGGTTAACGGCAAAAATCGTTAATTCGCTCGCTTCTTCATTGTGAATGGCCATCGCCTCAAGATACGGTACATCGGTAATGTCTGGCGTGTCATATTTGGGCGAGAACACCATAGGGAGCAACGCTTTCCCTCGGCCGTAGAGCGAGGCGTGCAAGAAGGGCCAGAAGATGGTTTGCCGCCATGCTGCGCCATCGGGTGTTGTCATGATCGGGGCAATCACATTGACCAATTGCGCCAAGCACGCCATCTTCACCCGATCCGCACGTTTCCACATGCTGATGAGCATGCATCCGATCAACAAAGCGTCTTCCAAGGTATAGATGTCTTCCAATTGTGGAGGCGCGATTTGCCAAGGTTCGATCTTGCGATCGGCTTCGTTCGAGTGATACCATACGTTCCATTCATCGAAAGACAGGAACATCGTTCTGGCACTGCGTTTCTTCGCTTTCACATAATCACATGTAGCAATGACCGAATGAATGAAGCGATCCATCTCAAGCGATTTGGCCAAATACGCCGCCGTATCCCCCTTGCGATTGCCGTAATACGTGTGTAACGAGATGTATTCCACATGGTCGTACGTATGATCCAGCACCGTCGATTCCCATTCGGGGAACGTTGGCATACCCGCATGTGAACTGCCGCAAGCGACCAATTCAATGGTGGGATCGACCCATTTCATCACTTTGGCTGTTTCACATGCGAGTCGACCGTATTCTTGCGCCGTCTTCCCGCCAATCTGCCAAGGTCCATCCATCTCGTTGCCCAGACACCATGTCTTAATCCCGTGTGGCTGCTCATATCCGTGCGATTTACGTAGATCACTCCAATATGTACCACCCGGAAAGTTGCAATATTCCACCATTTGGCGTGCTTCTTCGATCCCTCGAGTGCCTAGATTCACAGCCAACATCGCTTCCGTGTTTGCTTTCTTGCACCAGTCCATAAACTCATTCAACCCGTATTCGTTCGTCTCAATCGTGCGCCATGCCAATTCCAATCTGCGGGGGCGCTGGTGCACCGGGCCGACTCCGTCTTCCCAATGGTAACCAGACACGAAGTTGCCGCCCGGATAACGGACAATGGGCACTCGGAGTTCCCTAACCAATGCAAGCACATCTTGGCGCGAACCTTGCCCATCGGCTGTCGGGTGACCAGGATCGTAAATCCCCCCATAGATGGCACGACCCAGGTGCTCTAAGAACGAACCATACATCCGCTCATCGATCTCGCTGATCGTGTAGTGCTTATCTACTATCATGCTCGCTGCTTTAGACATGGATGTTGCCACCTTTTGTTAAAATAATATATTTATTAATAAGTTTTCTTTTTTGAATTCATATTCTAATTTAACAAGAAAAAAACATTGATTTCAATGCATTCTATCGGCATAATCTTATTTAATATATTTATTAATTACTGATTTATTAATTCACTGAATCAGGAGGAATGCACATGTTGCACACCACGACCGATCGCAAGTGGTTATCACTCTATGAGGCCTTGGCCAGCGAAGTGCGATTGTCCATTCTCGAGATCCTGTCTCAGGGCGAAACCAACGTCAAGAACATGGCCGAGCGGCTCGGCTTAAGTGCTGCAATCACGACAATGCATGTACGAAAATTAGAAACGGCAGGATTGATTGTGTCACGGAGAGTTCGACGGGAAGGCGGGACGCATAAACTATGTTCCCTGGCAGCAGAGGATATTATTCAAATTCAACTTCCGGTAGCAGCCCATACGTTGCGAAACTTCAGAGAAATCTCTATACCGATCGGTCATTTCTCTGCCATCGAAGTACACCCCACATGTGGATTGGCAACGCATCAACGCATCATTGGTCAATTCGATGATCCACGGTATTTCTTCGAGCCGGATCGCATCCATGCTGATATTCTTTGGATGGGTAAAGGATTCATCGAGTACCGCATCCCCAATTATTTGCTCGCAAAACAAGTGCCCGAAGAAATCGAAATCTCCATCGAGCTCGGTTCGGAGGCACCGGATTACAACGACAACTGGCCGTCGGACATCTATTTTTATTTAAATCATTGTCTGTTGGGCGTTTGGACGTGTCCAGGGGACTTTGGGTCGACGAGAGGTCGGTTAAATCCAAAATGGTGGGGAAAAATCAATCAATATGGCTTGCTGAAGATGATCTCCATTCGCGAGGATGCCACTTATATTGACGGACATCAATTGTCTGACACGAAACTAAGCGACATACCGATCAGCGGCAACCACTGGGTATTGCGCTTGGAAGTTCCCGATCATGCCAAACATGTTGGCGGGATGACCTTGTATGGCCGCGGCTTTGGGAATCATGAGCAAGATCTCTTGTTTCGCATGTATATCAAATAGACGGATAGAAGATGTGCGCGAAACAACAGGACGTGTCTCCACGTTCCTTACTCGCGCAGATATACATCATTGCTGTATAGACTTACGGAGTTCACGCACAACTTCTAAGGAAAGTTTCGTCACTTCACACACTTCTCCAACAGACATCCCTTTGGTCAATAAATTCAGCGCAATTGACCTCTTCCCCGTCTCTAAACCCTGCTCAATGCCTCGTTCAATCCCTCGTTCAATTCCCTGCTCGATCCCTCGTTCGATCCCTCGTTCAAATCCCTGCTCGATCCCTCGTTCGATCCCTCGTTCAAATCCCTGCTCGATGCCACGTTCGATCCCCTTCTCGATTCCTTCCTCATACCCCCAACGCTTCCATGCTGGCATCAGTTCCATCAATACCGCCCCTTCCTCCGGTTGGTCTTGTGCTATCTCACGTAACAATGCCTCTTCTTCTTCTATCTTCGGTTCATAGTATAAATCCGCATAGGATGAGATCAGTTCCAACTGTGCTTCATTGAGCTTCCGCCTCAAACGAATCATCATCAGCCAGAATGCCTTGCGCAACTTGACCCGCTCATCTTGCCCCACATCCATCTGCGCCAACATCGCCGCGGCCACCGGATTGTCAGATTCAACAAATCGACGCCAGTGTTGCTTACGCAATTGCAATTTCAAAAACCGAAAGCGCAAGATGTCCATCCCAGGCAAGCCCATCTCTAACGTGTCCACTTCTTCTTGCAACTGTGTGTGGGTGAACACGGCAATCGGGATGATCGCACCCATCTTCAGACGATGCAACTCAAACAATCGGCTAAAATACACAAACATCCGCGTCGCAAAGTCGGCTTGATGCGATGACTGCGGTTCCAGATGCACCAACACATTCACATCACCGCTGATTAACTTCGTCTCGATGAGCAGATCGAGTGTCTTCCGCTCACCACCCACCACATCCACCAACAACTCCTGCATCAGGAAGCTCGTGTGATTGCGGTCCAATTGCGCATGCAACTGCGGGAAAAACAACGCCAGAAACTCAATAAAGAATTCTTGAATCAACTTCTTGAAGGCCTCATCATGCGGTTTGCGCACAGACACCCCAGACTTCTCTTCCACGGTCACACCCCCCTGATCCAAACATATGTTCCAACTGGTTTCATCAGTATACGGAACGAATGTTCGATATTCAAGGGGAACACGAAAAAAAATTCACTTTTCTTCTTAACATTATATCACGCTAAGGCAACTTGTAAGCAGAGATTGCCGATCAAATTATCTTGTGAATGACCTTGTATGAGACAGTAACGATAGGGGTTGCTGTTGTAAGTTAGAAAAACAAGAAGAAGACCAATTCCGTTATTCGCAAACGCAATCAGATTACATTTGGCAAGAAACTGATGGGACAGCTTGGAATATCTGAGGGTGATGCAATCGTATTTATGTTTCATGTTGTATTGTTGGTGGGGCCCTCGAAACAAAGCCTAGATCAGACCAAACGTGGTAATGGAGCGCCGGCTGGCAAGCAGCAGAAAATTTCGTGGATGAGTGGCTTGACCAAGGCGGTCTGGAACAGAGCCTTCTATTTACTGCAAAACAATTTTGGGAAAAAATGAAACGCAGAAGCAGGTAACTTATAGCATACAAGGTACAGCATTCCAATATATGGTGGCACAGTTATGACATGCTGACGGGCGCGGAACAGAAGATCATTCAGAAAAAAGTTCATAGGAAACAATATAAGCCGCCTGTGTTTGAAGCCTATGGCAACAAAGATTACCCATCACTTTCCAGTGTATATCAGAAACCACAACATCACGTTATTTATCCATTCATTGCTGTATAGACTTCTGCAATTCACGCACATCTTCTAAGGAAAGTTTCGTCACTTCAGACACTTCTCCAACAGACATCCCTTTGGTCAATAAATTCAGCGCAATTGACCTCTTCCCCGTCTCTAATCCTTGCTCGATGCCTCGTTCGATCCCTCGTTCAAATCCCTGCTCAATGCCTCGTTCAATCCCTCGTTCGATCCCTCGTTCAAATCCCTGCTCGATGCCTCGTTCAATCCCTTTCTCGATCCCCTTCTCAATCCCTTCCTCATACCCCCAACGCTTCCATGCTGGCATCAGCTCCATCAATACCGCCCCTTCCTCCGGTTGGTCTTGTGCTATCTCACGTAACAGTGCCTCTTCTTCTTCTATCTTCGGTTCATAGTATAAATCCGCATAGGATGAGATCAGTTCCAACTGTGCTTCATTGAACTTCCGCTTTAACCGAATCATCATCAGCCAGAATGCCTTACGCAACTTGACCCGCTCATCTTGCCCAACATCCATCTGCGCCAACATCGCCGCGGCCACCGGATTGTCAGATTCAACAAATCGACGCCAGTGTTGCTTACGCAATTGCAATTTCAAAAACCGAAAGCGCAAGATGTCCATCCCAGGCAAGCCCATCTCTAACGTGTCCACTTCTTCTTGCAACTGTGTGTGGGTGAACACGGCAATCGGGATGATCGCACCCATCTTCAGACGATGCAACTCAAACAATCGGCTAAAATACACAAACATCCGCGTCGCAAAGTCGGCTTGATGCGATGACTGCGGTTCCAGATGCACCAACACATTCACATCACCGCTGATTAACTTCGTCTCGATGAGCAGATCGAGTGTCTTCCGCTCACCACCCACCACATCCACCAACAACTCCTGCATCAGGAAGCTCGTGTGATTGCGGTCCAATTGCGCATGCAACTGCGGGAAAAACAACGCCAGAAACTCAATAAAGAATTCTTGAATCAACTTCTTGAAGGCCTCATCATGCGGTTTGCGCACAGACACCCCAGACTTCTCTTCCACGGTCACACCCCCCTGATCCAAACATATGTTCCAACTGGTTTCACCAGTATACGGAACGAATGTTCGATATTCAAGGGGAACACGAAAAAAAATTCACTTTTCTTCTTAACACTATTTTACGATCATTCGCGCATATCATCAACCGGCAAACCGCTCCCATCCGCCTCCCGATCATGAATGATTCCTCCATGGACCTCCCATATATTCATTTTCCCCAAAAATGTTCCCGCCACCCCGCATCCATACCGTTCATCGATCTTCAACCTTGGGACCCGTGCGAACGAAATCATATGATAAATTCGCCATTTTTCTTTCGTATGTTCATTTTTTGATCATACGCCTGTCACCCCGCCCGACCGTGGCACCCTGCGACTCCCCGTATGTTCATTTTTTGATCATATGACCGTCGCAATTCGCGTTTCCCGAGACTTCGTCCGTGTGAATGTTCATTTTTTGACGATTCACGCCCGCCTCACGCCGCAACCCACGGACTGACGCACCCGTATGTTCATTTTTTGATCATACGCCTGTCACCTCGCCCGACCGCGGCACCCTGCGACTCCCCGTATGTTCATTTTTTGATCATATGATCGTCGCAATTCGCGTTTCCCGAGACTTCGTCCGTGTGAATGTTCATTTTTTGATCATACGCTTCCACGGTGTCGCTAAGACGCGACCGTGCCAAGCGGTGCAGATGTCTCTCCCCCTCAAAACTCATGCATTCTTTCTATCAAAAAAATACACACGCCTCAGGTGAGTATCCTTCATGCACGCTTAATGTGTCATTGTCAGAAAACTGTGATACGCTGCATATGCGGTGATCGCCAGATAAATCAAAGTCCCTGTCGTCTTCACAGAGGTGCGGCGCAACCATGCGACAGAACTGCGATGGAGCAAATACCATACATTCAGTGCCAGATGCGGTGCGAAAATGGCCCAAGCGATCAACATCAACGTCGGATTCGCCCCCCAAGCCGGCACCGAGAAGATCGGCACCGTCACGAATAGCACCGAGAAGATCGGCACCGTCACGAATAGCACCGCGATCGCATCCCAATGATACACATCTCGCATCGTCCGTAGCTGCTTCGGGAAACCGAACGCTCGCAGCGCCACCCAGACATGCCACGCAATCCATACGAACGACACAAAGTAGCATCGGTTTTAACGATCCTATCATCATAATTACCCGGCAAGCTGAATTGCTCAATGTGAATCGAAGCAGTGTTTATCGCGAGCCACCTAAAGAGAAGTCCGTTTCCCAAGAAGATTTGTTTCTACTGCGTAGAATCGATGAGCTGCATACCGTTCACCCTTCGTGGGATTACCGAATGATCACAAAAGTCATTCGCCGCGATGATAAGCGTCTTGTTAACCGCAAGAAGATCCGCAGACTGATGCGAGTGATGGGTGTGTACACCATCTATCCGAAACCGAATTTAACTATCCAACGTCCGAATCAAGTTTGGGGAGTTGACATCACCTATGATGTCCGCATGCAGAAAGGCAACATGTATCTCTTCATCATTATGGATTGGTATAGTAGACGCATCGTTGATTACGAATTGTTCAGCACACTAGAGAAAACATTTGTGATGCATGGTCTGAAGAGAGCACTGGCTGTCGCTACTCCTGAAATCATTAACAGCGATCAGGGAAGTCACTTCACCAACCAAGAAGATCTGACACTCATGGATCATGCGGGAGTGAAAGTATCCATGGACGGAGAAGGCCAAGCATTTGATTCACCCCGACAGTTGAGGCAGGCGGTTAAACGGTATATGCATGAATACAACACTTAACGATTTGTGCCCCGATGAAGTGTACTTTGGGAGGAATCTCCCTGTACTTTGGGAGGGATCTCCCAAGTGTTGCTTGATAAACTACAGAACGAAGGCGGATGAACTAAAAATTTCATTAAAAATCATGTGCTTGATATGTGATAGGGGTCATCGTTTAGTCGCCCTGTCATGGATAAAATTATTAAATTCCACTTTTGCTTGAAAACTCTGAAAAAGTGCATTATGTCCATAACCCTGAAGATCTAAAAACTTATAGCTGATGCCATTCGTAGGATTGGCAGAAACATTATTTTTGAATTTTGGCCAGGAATACATCTGTATTGGACTATCTTGAAGTCCCTGTACAAATATAATGTCTGACTTCAATGCGTGAGTAAAATTTAAAAGTGACCTTTGAGCATACGCATCTGGATTTTCTGTTGTACTGCCGTACACTTTTCTGAATAAATCACCAACAATAGATTTTTCAATTTTACCATCCTCTTCTAACCGCATACGATAAACGAGATCTAGCGGCCCTGGTGCACTAGCTATAACTCCATTGGTCTGGTGTAGCGTATTCAAACGCGTAACGATGTAACCACCTTGAGAGTGACCCCCTAAAAATATTTTATTAACAGTTATGCCCAATTCTTTGTCAGCTCTATTTTTTACCCATAACAAAGCAGCTTCTGCATATGGCAGATTATCTCCGATGAGCAGATTTTCTTCGGGGTATGCCACGCTTACGA